>NZ_JBHTJR010000030.1:0-137122 GCF_042676005.1 Tenacibaculum geojense
CTTTTTCTTGCGTAAACTGTTATTCATAAAATAAGTCTTATTGGTGTAAACTTATTTTAGGACGGGACATGGAAAAAATAAAAAGCCTGAGCAAACGCTCAGGCTTTTTAAATTATAAACATGTTTTTATTATTGCATAGCTGGTGAGTAGTTGGTAGGGTAATTTCTTGCCTTGGCCAAACCATTAGTAGCAACAGTAAAGTTTGTACCAAACTCAGCATCCATAGCTTCTAAAATTTTGTTAGCCATTAAAGCATATCCGCGTCCAGTTAAATGTACACCATCTAAACTAATTAAGCCTCCAAAAACTAATGAAGTATTCATACTATACTCGTCAAAAATAATTCCTGAAGTAGCAGCTTGTTGTAAAACTGCATTTAAGTCTACTAAAGCAACATTTTCATTTGCAGAAGCTACAGCATTAATTGTAGTATTGTAAGCATCTGTAGCTACTTTAATTTTCTCCTGTTCTTGAGGAGTTAACACCCATTTATCTGCTAAAGGTAATGTTACCCCTTCTGCAGAAAACTGTCCAGCAAGTGAAGCAGGTAATAAACCATTGCTTTGAGCTATTAAATTTGCTGCATGGTCTTCGTTTACTGTACCAATAATACTACTACTTGGTAAAACAAATAAATCTGCTTCAGTAGCAACTCTAGCTTTTCCGTATTGGTTTCCTAATAACTGAGCTACTAGCGGTGCAGCTTGCGCAGGTAAACCTAATGATTCTACAAAAGGTACAAATGTTGGACTTGCTTGAAGACCATTGATAATAAATGTTGTTAAATCTGTAGCATCTTCATCAAAAATAACCATTGCGCTTGCAGCAGTTTCAGAAAAAACAATTGAACGTTCTGGTTCTCCAGCTGCAGTGTAAACTTGATTAATAGCCGCATAAACGCTATTTAGTAAAGGAATTTGTGCCCCAAAAGTTGGGTCTGTAGGATCTAGAGGGTTATGAGGTACTGTAGTAAAATGTGCAAGTGAGGTAATATAAGGTACGTTACCTACTACACCTTTAGCACCATTAGCGGTTAAACCAGTTACCATATTACTAAATACACTAGCAAATACATTAGGATCTGTAATATCAGAACCTCCATATGTTGTTGGATCTAAATTTCCTGTTTGATCTACTCCGGTTCCACCAGATAAAGCATACCCTAAAACATCGTTACCACCAATTTCTGATAAAGTGAAAAAAGAAGGGTTTTTAGCCATTACGTCAGCCATAACAGTAGTAGAGGCGCTAGAGGCAAATCTTGCAAAATAAGGGTTTGCTAAGCCTAAGGCTACTCCTTGAACATTTCCATACCCCTGTGCAACAAAGTGAAAACTCTTAGCTCCTGGAACACCATAATTATTCATACTTCCTGTTACAGGAATGGTGATTTCTGTAGTTGGCATAGCGTCTAAAACAGCTGGACCAGCACCATTGAAATATAATCTAGGAGCTTGAATAACATTACCGCCTAATAATAAACCACCAATGTTATCATTCATTAAAGGTTGATTAAACTCACCACCATTAGCCATAGAAAATTTTGAAGCTAATATGTTAGGAAATGAATTTTCTTGGGCCGCAATAAATAATGCGTTGTCCGTAAAACCTGCTGTAAAAGAAGCTCCAACAGAAACATAGTTAGAAAAATCTAAACCATTAACGTTTAATTCAATATTAGATTCAGATTCTACAATAGGGTCTAGATCATTATTTACATCACAAGAGACAACGCCTATTGATAGTAAAAACAACCCTAAATATTTATTATATAATTTCATTTTAATCTTTTTTTAGTTATTAATTGTCCAAGAAACAAAAAACTGAGATCCTACTGCACCAACACCCGGAGCACTAAAATATTCTTGACCAGTTAAGTTAGATCCTCCTACTTTAAATACCGATTTAATTGATGGTATTTCATAGTTAATTTGAGCATCTAATACTGTTCTAGCATCTACATTTCCTTGTAAGAAAGTTGATTGCCAGTAGTATTCATCTTGCCAACGTAAATTTACATTAAAACCAAAGTTTTCAAATAAATTTGGGTGTCCAAATTGTAATTTTACTTTGTGCTCTGGTGTGTTGAAAGCTGGCTCAAAATCAGGATCAGAAGACTCATCAAATTCAAATTTAGACCATGTATAGTTTAAGCCTACAGTGTATCCGTTAAAGATTTTTGTATTTAAACCTAAACCTACACCATAAGAACTTACATCTGCATTAGAATTTGTTCTAAAACCAAATTCAGCTAAATCTCCATTTCTAACGGCTCTTTCAGCATCAGCATCTGGGTTACCATTAGCATCAAAAGTACCATATAAAGGAACAAATACATCTTTAATAGAAATAAAGTCTTGATAATCGTTAAAATAAGCGCTTAAGTCAACACCTAACTTGTTGTCACCAGTTGGGATTGCTGCACGATATCCTACTTCAAAAGAAGTAACTTTTTCTGGACTTACTAAATCGAAGTTTGATTTGTTTAAGTCGTTTACATCACCAGATCTGTTAAAGTTATTAACTGAAGTTGCAGAAAAAGCTCTTTCAAAGGCGTCTCTACCAGTTACTTCGTAAGATGTACCATTACCATCCTCTAAATTAACAGAGTACCTGTCTAAGTTATCAGGAGCTGTTCCTAATAAATAACTAGCACCAGTTGCTAAACCAATATATTGATCTTGTGTCGTTGGATTTCTAAACCCTGTTTGGAATGAAGCTCTAAAGTTGTGATTTTTACTTTCACCTGCTGCGTAAGCTAAAGATACACGTGGAGAAAAGTTTCCATCAAAGTTTTGTGCTTTGTCATAACGAATAGAAGCGGTTAATTTTAAACGATCTTCCATCATTTTCTTTTGTAACTGAGAGTATAATCCGAATTCATCATACATAATTCTACCATCATAATCTGTATAAATGGTTCCAAAAGAATTTAATCTATACTGTCTGTATGAACCTCCAAACTGAACTTCTGCCCAATCTATATAATCACGTAAATTTAAATTACCATCAGCATGATATAAACTAGTTTGATCTCTAAATTTTGAACCAGTTATTAAGTCAGGATCACTGGTAACTTTATCAAAAGCTTGTTGGAATTCTGGAGTTCCAGGCATTAATCTTCCGGTATCAGCTATTCTTCTTGCTTGTACATGAGAACCTGTCATTAAATATGCTCCTGCATATTCAGTAAACCATTGTGTATTCGATTTCCATTCGTTATTAATGTTAATAGCTGCAAATCTAGAATCGTATGAATCACCAGCATCTTCACCTGTATAATAACCTCGCACAAAGAAACTTTTACCTCTTACTTCTAGCTTATGTTGCTCCATAAAAAAGTTAGCGATATTGTATCTGTTTTGACCTTGATAAATCGTATTTCCTCTACCGTATTTAGAATTCCAAATAATTTCAACTCTATCATTACCTAAAGGTCTGTAGTGTAACGATCCGCCAAACTTCATACTTTTAGCTTCATTACTCATCAAATCAACTTCATTGTATCCTGTTCTACTAACTCTTCCTATAGCACCACCTAAATTGGTAACAACTTCATCTCCATAAACATTCACACCGTTATATGCAGGATCATCACCTGGTTGTGGGTTTTCAGGATTTCTTGTTCCAGGAATATAAGTTCCTCCAATTCCAGTTGTATTTCTGTAATCTGTTGCATGCCATTCTTCTCCTGTTAAGTGAGATAAGGTAGCTTTAGCAGCAAAGTAATCACTAAAAGTGTGTGCCATTCTAATACTTACGTCATAAAACTCGTTATCACCAGCTGCTTGTTGGCTGGTTAAACCTGTTTTTAACACCAAGCTTATACCTTGATCGTTAAATGGACTTTTACTTGTCATTAACATGATACCGTTAAAAGCATTGGCACCGTATAAAGCAGAAGCAGCACCTGGTAAAATTTCTACACTTTTTACATCTAACTCAGATAATCCTAATAAATTACCTAAAGCAAAGTTTAATGCTGGAGATGCGTTATCCATCCCATCAACTAACTGAACAAAACGTTCGTTAGCAAAGGAAGCAAATCCACGCGTGTTTACGGACTTAAAAGTTAAACTACTAGAGTTTATATCAACACCTTTTAAGTTTTCTAATCCTTCATAAAAAGAAGGAGAAGAGGTGTTTTTGATAGCTCTAGCATCAAAACGCTCAATAGTAACAGGAGACTCCATTACACGCTCAGGTGTTCTAGAGGCTGATACTACAACTTCATCTAGTGAAGTTGCGTTTTCTTTCAAATCAACAGTTACTACTTGATTGTTTTTAGTAATCTCAACTGTTTGAGTTTGGTATCCTAAAGAAGATATTTCGATGGTAAATGGAGGTGTGTCTGTAACCTCTAAAATAAATTTACCATCAAAGTCTGTAGTCGTTCCTACAGCTTTTCTAGAAACCTTAATGTTGGCTCCAGGCAAAGGGCCACCCATAGAAGCATCATTTACTGTTCCACTAATGGTTGTTTGTGCAACCATAACAGTGCTCCCTAACAGTAAAAATGCACCCATTAAAATTTTTTTAATCATAATGTAAATAATTTGTTAACTGAACTGCAAAATACAATTTTTTTTCATTTGTGAAATATTTGTATTGTTTTTTTGATATTACCTTATATTTATTAGTGTTTTTTTGGGAAGTTAACATTTCCAAATTCAAGTTTTCGATTTGGTTTTTTCCTTGTAAATTTGCCTTAAATATTGTAGAAGCCTTGGAAGTAGTCCATTCAATTTTCGATTTTATTTCTCCGCAAAAAACCTATGTTACTATTGGTACTTTTGACGGAGTACATATAGGTCATCAAAAAATCATTCAAAAACTAGTTAGTGAAGCTAAAGCAAACAACAAAAAGTCTGTGTTGCTTACTTTTTTTCCTCACCCAAGAATGGTGTTGCAAAAAGATGTAAATATTGAACTAATTAATACTATTGAAGAACGAACGGCTTTACTTGCTAAAACAGGTTTAGATTATTTAATAATTCACCCTTTTAGTAAAGAGTTTTCTAGGTTAACAGCTTTAGATTTTGTTAGAGATGTACTGGTTAACAAACTAAACACTTCCAAACTTATTATAGGATACGACCATCACTTTGGTAAAAATAGAGAAGGGAATATAGAGCAGTTAACTGAATATTCTCAGTTATACGATTTTTCTGTTGAAGAAATTCCTGCTCAAGATATAGATAATGTAGCAGTAAGCTCTACTAAAATTAGAAGAGCATTAGCGGGTGGAGCACTTAAAACTGCTAATAATTATTTAGGATATCCTTTTTCTTTGAAAGGAACCGTTGTTAATGGTAAGCAATTAGGCGGAAAAATAGGTTTTCCTACAGCAAATATTGATGTAGAAGAATCTTATAAATTAATTCCAAAAACAGGAGTTTATGTAGTACAATCTAAAATTGAAGGCATATTGGTGTATGGAATGATGAATATTGGTAATAGACCTACTGTTAATGGCGATCATCAAACAATTGAAGTTCACTTTTTTCATTTTAATGCAGATTTATATCATCAAACACTAAATATTGAATTACTTTATTTTTTACGCGACGAACAAAAATTTAATTCTGTAGGTGAGTTAATCGAACAATTGAAAAAAGACGAACTAACAGCTAAAAATTACTTAAGTAATAATATATAACTACACGTTGTTTAAGTGTAACGCTTGGTGTATCTTTGCTGTTTAAAATTAAAAAAGATGTTACAAGTTCAGTTTATTCGAGACAACAAATCAACTGTTTTAGAAGGCTTAGCAAAAAGAAATTTTGACAACGCCGAAACCATTATTAATCAAGTATTAAAGGCTGACGAAACTCGTAGAGAAACTCAGGTTTTATTGGATAATGTTTTAGCAGAATCGAATAAAATATCCAAAGAAATTGGAAATCTTTTTAAATCAGGAGAAGTTCAGAAAGCAAACTTATTAAAAGAGAAAACAGGTCAGTTAAAAGAACAATCTAAAGAATTGTCTGAAAAACTAACTATAGTTTCTAATGAACTTCAAGACTTACTTTATCAAATACCAAACGTGCCTCATGCTTCTGTGGTTGCAGGTAAAAATGAAGAAGATAATGAAGAAGTTTTTAGAGAAGGTATTATTCCAGATTTAGGAGAAAATGCCTTACCTCACTGGGAATTAGCTAAAAAATATGATATCATAGATTTCGATTTAGGTGCCAAAATTTCTGGAGCAGGTTTTCCTGTTTATAAAGGGAAAGGAGCTCGCTTACAACGCGCTTTAATCAATTATTTTTTAGATAAAAATACTGGTGCAGGTTACAAAGAAGTACAAGTACCTCATTTGGTTAATGAAGCATCTGGTTTTGGAACGGGGCAGTTACCAGATAAAGAAGGGCAAATGTATCATGTTGGTGCAGATGATTTATACTTAATACCAACGGCAGAAGTACCTATTACTAACATATTTAGAGGAGAACTATTACAAGAAGCAGATTTACCAGTTACCTTAACAGGATATACACCTTGTTTTAGAAGGGAGGCAGGAAGCTACGGAGCTCATGTTAGAGGTTTAAACCGTTTACATCAATTTGATAAAGTTGAAATAGTTAGAGTAGAACATCCAGCTAATTCTTATGAGGCTTTAAATGGAATGGTTGAGCATATTAAAGAGATTCTACGCGAGTTAAAATTACCATACAGAATTTTACGTTTGTGTGGAGGAGATACAGGATTTACCTCTGCGTTAACTTTTGATTTTGAATTATTCTCAACAGCTCAAGATAGATGGTTAGAAATTAGTTCAGCTTCTAATTTTGAAACTTTTCAGGCCAATCGTTTAAAACTACGTTTTAAAAATAAAGAAGGTAAAAATGAATTAGCTCACACGTTAAATGGTAGTTCTTTAGCATTACCACGTGTATTAGCTGGAATTTTAGAAAACTATCAAACTGAAAACGGAATTAAGGTACCTGAAGTATTAGTACCTTATTGTGGTTTTGATATGATAGATTAAATTATAATTGGGTTTTTCAGTAGTCAGTTGCGCGCTAACTGATTACTGACTCCCAAAATATTAGTTGGCCACCACAGCGGTCATTAATCTTTTATATTTATTCATTTCTAACAAAGCTTCAAAGTACTGAGGTATTAAACCAGCTTTCATAAACTTATTAGCATTTCTTTTCGCTATCTCGTATTGTTTAGTTAAGTTTTTCATAAGTAAATTTTATTTAGTTTCTACTATTAAGACAAAGTTCGTGCCAAAATGTTACAAACTTTTTTAAGAAACCCTAGTTTTTAATAGTAAATTAACAAATTAGTTCGTTATTTTTGATTGATGAAAAAGTACTTTTACACACTTATATTGTTGTTTTTTAGTGTTTTGTGTTTAGGGCAAAACAATAATTTTATACTGGCTGAAAATTATTACAGAAATACAGAATATGAAAAAGCAGCACAGTTGTATAAACAATTGGTACAAAAAAGTCCGTATAATAATTTATACTTTAAAAGGCTGATTAGTTGTTACCAAGAAACTAATCAGTTTGACAAAGCAGAAAATATTTTAACTAGTAGTATTAAGCAAAATCCTAAACTTACATTTTTATATGTAATGTTAGGTTATAACTACGATCGTCAACAGCAAGAAGCTAAAGCCAAAACGTATTATGAAAAAGCGTTGGCTTCTATAGATGTTTATGAATCTTATGCCGGAACAATAGCAGGCTTATTTAAAGATTATGCAAAGCTAGATTATGCCATTAAAGCATATGAAAAAGCATCTGCAAAAAATGAAAATGCCAACTATGGTTTTCAAGTAGCTCAGATTTATGGTGAAAAAGGAGATTTTAAATCCATGTTTGATCAATATATCAATTTTGTAGATAAAGATGATTATCAGTTAAATACGGTAAAGCGTTTTTCTGCCCGTTATGTATCTGATGATAGTGAAGACCCAAATAATAAACTTTTCAAACAAGCATTACTAAGAAAATCGGCAAGTAACCCTAAAGCAATATGGAACGATTTGTTGAGTTGGTTGTTTACCAAGCAAAAAGATTATAATAAAGCATATATTCAGCAAAAAGCATTATATGCCAGAGATCCTGATAATTTATCAGGAATGAAACAACTAGGAAAAATTGCTTTTGAAAATACAGATTATGAAGCCGCCAAAAAGTGTTTTGATTTTGTTATAGAAAAAACAATGTATCCAAGAGATCGATTTAACGCAATTCAAATGAAAATGATGATTGCAGTTAAAAACAAAGAAGAAGATATAGAACAACAGTTTGAAGCAGTTTTTAAAGAACACGGAATAAATAGTAATACTTTTCCAATTCAATTAGTATATGCTGATTATTTAACTTTTGAAAAAAATAAACCAGAAGAAGCAAGAAAAATAATAGAAAAAGGATTAGAAACAGCTAATACTCCGTTTAACAAAACTTATGGTAAGTATAAATTGGCAGATATTTTAGTATATCAAGGTTATTTTAATCAAGCATTAATTTATTACACGCAAATTTACAATAAGACAAAGCTAGGATCATTGCCTGAACAAGTACAATTTAAAATAGCTCAAACATCATATTTTAAAGGAGATTTTAAATGGGCCAAGGCTCAATTAAAGGTCTTAAAAAAGTCGGCTAGCAAATTAATAGCAAATGACGCAGCAGATCTATTTTTATTAATTTCAGATAATGAACCTAAAGATAGTACAGATACAAGTCTAAAAACATATGCAAAAGCTGATTTACTTTCGTATCAAAACCAATTAGACGATGCTATTGTTATTCTAGATACTTTAATTAACGATTTTAAAGGACAATCTATAGAAGATGATGCCTTATATAAACAAGCTTTTTTATTAGTAAAAAAAGAAGCTTACAATAAAGCTATAGAAAACTATGAAGCATTAATAAAAATGGGGTCGGAAACAATTTATGTAGATGATGCTTTGTATTATTTAGCAGAATTGTATCAATCTAAATTAAATAATCCAGAAAAAGCCCAAGAGTACTACCAAAAGATTATTTTTGACCACGCTTCTAGCATTTACTTAGTTGATGCTAGAAAAAAATATAGGAAACTAAGAGGAGATACTATAAATTAATTAAAAGTTGCTAGTAATTTATTTACGTCAGCAACAATTACCACATTAAAAATGTATATATACAACGTAACAATTAACATAGACGAAAGCGTTCACAAAGAATGGTTAGTTTGGATAGAGCAACACATACCAGAAGTTTTAGCAACAGGAAAATTTATCAGTGCAAAAATGACGCAGGTTTTAGTTGAAGAAGAAATGGGAGGGGTAACATACTCAATTCAATATACAGCTAAAACAAGAGAAGATTTAGATAGCTATTACTCACAAGATGCCGATAAACTTCGTGTTTCTGGGTTACAAAAATTTGCTGATAAAATGGTTGCTTTTAGAACAGAGTTAAAGGTAATTAATGAGTTTTACCCAACTAAAGTAAGTAACTAGTTTAATGAAAAAGTATGTACTACTTTTTTTAGTTATTTTTTTTACCATTAGTTGTTCAAAAAAAACAAAAAAATACGAGTCAGATAATTTAAAAATATACCAAATTTCTGAATCAGTTTATGTGCATACTTCCTACCTATCAACCAAAAAGTATGGTAAGGTAGCATGTAACGGAATGATTGTTTATAATAAAGATGAAGCAATTGTTTTTGATACCCCAACAAACAATTTAGCATCATTTGAGTTAATTTATTGGATTAATAACTCGCTTAATGCAGGTGTTAAATATGTAATACCTACACATTTCCATATAGATTGTTTAGGAGGTTTAGAAACTTTTCAGAATAAATATATAGACTGCTTAGTATTAGATAAAACTAGAGAATTAGCCAATATAAGTTCAGCAATTTATAAGTCTGATACCGTTTTAACAGTGGGGAGCCTTAAGGTATCTACGTCTTTTTTTGGAAAAGGTCATACATCAGATAACACAGTGGCATATGTACATAAAGATAAAGTGTTATTTGGAGGATGTTTGGTAAAAAGTTTAAAAGCCTCTAAAGGAAATTTAAATGATGCAGATACATTAGCGTGGTCTAATACCATACAAAAAATAAAGAATACATATCCCAAACTAAGCCAGGTTATACCAGGGCACGGAGAAGTAGGCGATAGTGCTTTGTTAGATTATACAATAGAACTATTTAAAACAGAAAGAAACGAATGACAGTAAGAGCCAAAAAACACTTAGGACAGCATTTTTTAAATGATGAAAATATAGCTAAAAAAATAGCTGATTCGTTAACTGAAAATGGATACGATCATGTATTAGAAATTGGCCCAGGTATGGGAGTGCTTACCAAATATTTACTAGCCAAAAAACCTAAAGTAACCGTAATGGAATTGGATAGTGAATCTGTTGTATATCTAAAAGAAACATTTCCGTTAGAGCACATTCATCTTAACACAAAGCCAGAAAAATTTACTATTGTAGAAGGAGATTTTTTAAAGCAAAGCTTAACAACAACCTTTAAAAATCAACAAGTAGCTATAATTGGTAATTTCCCATACAATATATCTTCTCAAATTGTTTTCAAAGCAATTGAAAATAGAGATTTAGTTCCAGAGTTTTCTGGAATGTTTCAAAAAGAAGTAGCACAAAGAATTGCCGAAAAAGAAGGAAGTAAAACCTACGGAATCTTATCAGTATTAAGTCAGGCTTTTTATGATGCAGAATACTTATTTACAGTGCCACCATCGGTATTTAACCCACCTCCAAAAGTAGATTCTGGTGTAGTTAGATTAATTAGAAAAGAAAACTATACACTTCCTGTTGATGAAAAATTATTTTTCAGAGTTGTGAAAACTGCATTTAACCAACGAAGAAAAATGCTTAGAAGCAGTTTAAAATCCTTTCAACTATCGGATACTTTAAAAGAAGACCCTATCTTTGCAATGCGTCCCGAACAATTATCGGTAGAAAAATTCATAGAATTGACGGATAAAATTGCAAAAGATGGCCATTGAAATTACTAACGAACTTTTAGAAAACGTATCAACATTAATTCAGGAGAAGCAAGACCAGCAAATCTCCCGTTTTTTTGAAGACATTCACCATGCAGATATCGCTGAGGTCTTAGATGATTTAACCTTTGACGAGGCTGTATATATTATCCGTTTATTAGATTCTGAAACAACTTCTGCGGTTTTAATGGAAGTTGATGAGGATGTTCGTGAAAAGGTATTAGAGCAATTATCTGCCAAAGAAATTGCAGAAGAGATTGAAGAACTAGATACCGATGATGCTGCCGATGTAATTGCAGAACTTCCAGAAGAGCGTAAACAAGAAGTAATTCAAGAGATTGAAGATAAAGAGCATGCAAAAGAAATTGTAGAGCTTTTACGTTATGATGAAGATACTGCCGGAGGTTTAATGGCTAAAGAGCTAGTTAAAGTAAACGTGAATTGGTCTGTTTTAAGATGTGTTAAAGAAATGCGCATTCAGGCAGAAGAAGTAACTAGAGTACATTCTATTTATGTGGTGGATGATGAAGGTAAATTACAAGGAAGATTGTCATTAAAAGATCTTCTAATGGCTTCAACCAAAGCTAAAATAGAAGATGTTTACATACCCAAGGTAGATTTTGTGAATGTGCATGATTATGCAGAAGATGTAGCTAATGTAATGCGTAAATATGACCTAGAAGCAATTCCGGTTATTGATGAATTAGGTGTTTTAGTAGGAAGAATTACGATTGATGATATTGTAGATGTAATTAAAGAGGAAGCAGAGAAAGATTATCAATTAGCGGCTGGTATTACGCAAGATGTAGATTCAGAAGATAATGTGTTAGCTTTAACAAGAGCCCGTTTACCATGGTTATTTTTAGGCATGGTTGGAGGTTTAAGTGCAGCTAGTATTATGGGAGTTTTTCAAGATGCTATGGATAAAAGTCCTATTTTATTCTTATTTACACCGTTAATTGCAGCTATGGCAGGAAATGTTGGTGTGCAATCTTCAGCAATTATTGTTCAAGGTTTGGCCAATGACGGTATTAAAGGCTCTATTTGGAATAGACTTTTAAAAGAGATTTCATTAGCAATGCTAAACGGAGTAATTTTATCTTTTCTTTTATTTTTGTTTGTTTGGGTTACTAAAGGGAATTTGCAAATTGCTATGGCAATTGCTTTGTCTTTATTTTCAGTAATAATTGTAGCAGGATTGGTTGGAACTTCTATACCATTAATATTAGATAAATATGGAATAGACCCTGCAATTGCTACAGGGCCTTTTATTACTACTAGTAATGATATTTTTGGAATATTAATCTACTTTTCTATTGCTAAGTTGATTATTGGCTTTTAGTTTGGGTTTCTACCTGTTCCATTAAGTTTTCTAGCTTATCTTTGGGAATAAAACCTTTTAACATCATAATAGAACCAAAAAGTATCAAAATTACACCCATTGCTCTTTTTAAACGGTAAATAACTATAGGTGTAAGTTTTTTTCTAAGTTGTTTGGCTAATATTATTTTACAAATATCAGCGCATATATAGCCAATAATAATTATGGTAAAATACCAAAAAATGGCATTAGGATTCATGTCTAATGTTGGTCCTACAACTACCATAATACCTAACCAACCAGCTAGTACTCCAATATTAATAAAGTTTAATAAAAACCCATTTAAAATTAGTTTTAAGTAGTTATTACCTTCTGGTATTTTTATTTCATTTTCATCAACCTCTTTTTTATTACTCTTATCTAAATATGTAATTACACCATAAACAATGAGTACTAAACCACCAATGAAAAATAATCGAGGATCATCTTTAATTTTTTCAAGCAAGCTTCTACTACCGAAATAAGCTATTAGTATAAAAGAAATATCTCCTAAAACTACTCCAATATCAAAAGCAATAGCTGCTCTGGCACCTTTTAAAATGCTTGTTTTTATAAGCATAAAAAATACAGGGCCAATCATAAAAGACATAAATACCCCAACAAAAAAGGCATTTTTAAAATCGTAAATATCCATTAGTTAAAGGTAGTATTTATTAAACATCGTCAAAATCTACTACTAATTTACTAGTTGTTGGATGGGCTTGACAAGTTAAAATGAAACCATCTTCTAACTCACCGTCTGTTAAAATTTGATTTTTAACCATTACTGCTTTTCCTTCTGTGACTTTGGCAATACAGCTACTACAAACACCTCCTTGACATGAGTAAGGCGCATCTAGTTTATTACGTAAACTTGCAGCTAAAATGGTGTCAGTTTGTTTCATAGAGAAGGTTGTTTCTTCATCATCTAACAAAACAGTGATTTCTGATTCTCCTTCTTTTACTTGGGCAACAGCATCTTCATCAATAGAGGCTGTAAAAAGCTCAAATAAAATATTTTCTTTAGCAAAACCATTATCACTTAAGGTATTGGTTACGGTATTAATCATAGCCTCTGGTCCACATAAAAAAGCAGTATCAAAAGAAATATCTTTATAAATATTTTTCACAAAATAATTAACGTGTGATGTGTCTATTCTTCCAAAAACAGCATCGTCTTGTTTTTCTCTACTAAATACATAGTTTAGGTTAAATTGCGATGTAAATGTGTTTTTTAAGGCGTTTAATTCGTTGTAAAAAATAGTATCAGCTATAGATTTGTTACCGTAAACTAATGTAAATGTGGCTGTTTTTTCAGTTTCTAATACTGCTTTAATCATAGATAATACGGGAGTAATACCGCTACCTGCTGCAAAAGCAATGTAATTTTTATTAGCTTGTGGAGTTAAAACAAATTTTCCTTCGGGTTTGCTAACTTCTAATTCATCGTTAGCTTTTAATTCTTTGGTAGCATACGTAGAAAAAACACCATTTTCTACAGCTTTTACGGATACTTTTAATTCGTTACTATTTGGAGATGAACAAATAGAATAAGCGCGTCTTACTTCTTTGTTGTTTATTTCTTTTTTTAGTGTGATGTATTGTCCTGCTAAAAATGTAAATTCTTCTTTAAGAGCAGCAGGAACATCAAATATAATAGATACAGCGTTAAGGGTTTCTTTAATAACCTCTTTAACTTTTAGTTTATAAAATGTACTCATGGTTAATTTTTGAATCACAAAAATAAGAATCTATCTTGTTTTGTAAGTTGTATAGCTTCATAAAATATACATAAGATTTTTATGTATAAGAAAATTATGTATATTTGCATACCTAAGTTTTTTAGGTATAAATTTATTTCACATGGGAAATCAAAAGTTGTACAAAGGCTCACTACAAACGATCATTTTAAAATTACTGGCTGAAAATGATAAAATGTATGGCTATGAAATAACACAAAAAGTTAAAGAATTAACGAAGGGAGAATTGCAAATTACAGAAGGAGCATTATACCCGGCATTACACAAGCTTGAAGCTGAAGGATTGTTGGATGTAGAGGTTGCTAAAGTAGGAAATAGATTAAGAAAGTATTATAAACTAACGGAATCAGGTACTAAAGAAACTGTAAATCGGTTGGCACAAATGCAAGAATTTTTAAGCACAATGCAGCATTTAGTAAATCCTAAATTTAGTTTAGAATAGATGATGAATAAAAAGTACACAACAGATAAACAATTAGATTTTTTGGATAGTTTTTTAACTATGAAAGGTTATGCTAACAATGAAAATAAGATTGAGCTAATGGATCATTTAATTTGTGATTTTGAATTAAATGGTAACGGTAATTTATCTCAATATTTATCTAATAAATTACATTTTATTGAACAACAAAAATTTAAAAGAGAAAAAATTCTTAATAAGATATATTTAAAAGAAATGTTTAATGAGTTTACATTGTTTTTTACTGATTTTAAAAGGATACTTATAACATTATTAGTTTTTTTATTTGTTGTTTGTTTAACAAGGTTTTTTAATAATAAAGTTATAAAAATAACATATATATTAAGTCTTTTTATAGTTCAACTATATGGACTTTTTAACACATTTATTGAAAAGAGATTTAGAAAACTGGATGAATTTAAAGCTTTAACTTCAATTATATTTTTACCTACTTCTTTATTTATTATTACTTCATATATAGATAACCCCTTTAAAAACATTGAGTTATTTTCTGTTTTTTGGTTTCTAATCTTTATGCTAACACTTTCTTTTGTTTTGTACAGCAAAAGAAAATTAAAAGAACTTAAAAAAAAGTATAACCGTTTAATTAGAAACTAACTATGGAATTAACAAAAGAACAGATAAAATATATAGATGATTTATTATACGATAGCGGCATTAAATATTGGGACGTTCGAATTGAATTGTTAGATCATGTAGTTTCTGAAATAGAACATCAACTTCAAACAAACTCAGACTTTAAAACAATGGTATTTGAAGTCTTCAAAAAAATTGGTTGGAAAGAAAATTTTAACGGTAGTAATTTTGAAGAACTAATTAAAGATCATCATAACAATTTCTATAAGAAAGTCAGAAAAAGTTTCTCAAAAGCAATGAAAGAAGATCTTTCGAGTCCATTAATTATTACTGTTTGTTTAGTATTGTTATATTTTTTTTATGAAGTTGCCCATTACAAAGAACTATTTAAATATTTTAGTTTATTGATTATACTAGTTCCTTTGTTTTCTTTGATATTTTTCTTCACAAGAAAAATGTTTTATCGATCAATTTATTTAAATCATGTATCTAGTATTGCTTTTTTCTCATTGAGTATTTTTAACTGTTCTATTTATCTACCAAAAATGTTTTTTGACTTTAATGTTTTCAATTATCCAATATTGGTTGCTGTTATTTTTGGGTTAACTACAATTCAAACTACCCTAGGAATTAAGTTTTTTTTCAAAGAATTCGAAAAAATAAATAACGTTTACAAAAAATTGATGACACTATGAAACTAACAGATTCTAACATAACAGAATTATATAAATTTACTAGGAAGCATTATGTTGAACATTATGATGTGCAAACCGAATTGGTAGACCATCTAGCCAATGATATCGAAGCTATTTGGGAAGAAAATCCGAATCTTAGTTTTGAAAAAGCACGCGAAAAGTCGTTCAAAAAATTTGGTGTTTTTGGATTTATGAATGTGGTAGATGAAAAAGCAAAAACAGATTTAAATATCTCAAGTATTTTTAATTAAACCCTAACTATGGAATTAACAAAAGAACAAATTGCAAGAGTTCAAAAATACTTAGATGTCAAAGGTGTTAAGTTTATTGATTTCAGAATTGAAATCTTTGATCATATAGTTTCACAAATAGAAGAAATATTACGTGATGAATGTACTGATTTTGAAACTGTATTTTATCAAGTTACAAATGAATGGAATAATCAACTAAATTCAACTTCTAGTTTTATATTTGGACTTGCTTATTCAGCTCCTAAAGTTGTTATTACAAAAGCAAAAAAAAAAATATAAAAGAGTCTATGTTTTACAACTTATATTATTTCTAACTATAATAGTTCCGTTCTTATTTAAAAGTAATTTCTCTATAGATAATACAGCGAATTTTATTACTTCCATAATACCCATCATTACCTGTTTTTTAATATTGTTATCAAGTAGAGTTATTTATTCTTCATCAAAAGATACTGTCAAAACGGTATATAGTTTCTTAATTAAAACACAGGAACTTATTATTTTTTTGGGTCTTTTTATTTTGTTAATGTGTTGGGCAGATAGTATGGTTATTGACGTTTTTTTACTATTTGTTTTTTATAATATAAACCTAGTTGTTTTACATAAAAAACACATTCAAGAAAAAAGAAAATATCAATTGTTAATTAACTAACTATGCATCTCTCAAATGAAAACATACAAAAAATAGACAATTTTTTAAAAGCCATAGGAATTGAATTATTAGATATTCGAATTGAGATGGTAGACCATATTGCCACTGAAATTGAAGAAAATATCGATGATATAAATGCTTTTTTTGAATTTGATGGTTTTCAAACCCCATTTATAAAATATATGTTAAGTAAAAAAAAGAGTTTACTTAACAAGTATCAAACACAACAAAGATCTTTACAATGGAATAATCTAAAATATATTTTTAAAGATATACTTTCAATTTTAAAACAACCATATTTTTCTGTTTTAATAGTTATTACTTTTAGTATAATTCATTTTTTTGGTAATTTTTATTTAAAGTCTTTTACTTTAATAAGTTATGGTTTTTTGTTGTTATGTTATTTAAACTTGTTATTTATATCATTTAAATTTAAACATTTAAAAGAGTTTAAATTATTCCAAACGTATCTTTTAGTTAGTTCTATGCTAATCATGTTCTCTGTTTATTTACCAATAAATAATAACTTACTAAACTTATTATTTGACAGTAGCTACCATATAATTACCGTTTATTCAAATTTTTTATTCTTTTTTTTAACAGCAGCTAGTCAATTTAGTCTACATAAAAAAAGAATTATTTTAACTAACAAGTTTAATTCTTTACTATTTTAAATCATGAAACTAACAGATACTAACATAACAGAATTATATAAATTTACTAGGAAGCATTATGTTGAACATTATGATGTGCAAACCGAATTGGTGGATCATCTAGCCAATGATATCGAAGCTATTTGGGAAGAAAATCCGAATCTTAGTTTTGAAAAAGCACGCGACAAGTCGTTCAAAAAATTTGGTGTTTTTGGATTTATGAATGTGGTAGAAGAAAAGCAAAAACAACTGCAAAAGAAATATTTAAAAGTTATTCTATATTTTGTTAAAGAATGGTTTAAGTTGCCTAAATTGATATTAACTTTCCTTTTAATTTATGTTTTTTATATTCTTCAAAAGATACCTAATTCTTATACTATTTTTGTTTCTATTTACATAATTATTTTTACAGTAGAGTTAGTAATAATGTTCAAAACAAAAATAAGTTTTAATAAAAAAGTAAAATGTACTGGTAAACGATGGATGTTAGAAGATATAATAGAAACGCAAGGCTATGGAAATATTTTATTTTTTTCTTATTATTTATTTTATTTCACTCTACCAAAAGATTTTGACAAATTAAGTATGCTTAGAAGTCTTTTTATTGCATTTGGCTTAACGATTACTATAATTGTTGGTTATATAAGTTTAATTTTAATTCCTAAAAAGAGCAAGAAAATATTAGAAGAACAGTACCCTGAATATAAATTAGTTTAACTTATTTTTTACCATCAACTATTATAACAATCTCACCTTTTGCAGGTTTTTCAGTATAATATGATAACACTTCTTTTACACTTCCTCGCTTGGTTTCCTCAAACATTTTGGTAAGTTCTCGAGAAACTGAAACTTGACGTTCTTCCCCAAAATATTCGTAGAAATTTGATAAGGTTTTCAGAAGTTTATGTGGACTTTCATAAAAAATCATTGTTCTAGTTTCCTCTGCCAATAATTTTAAACGTGTTTGTCTTCCTTTTTTAACTGGTAAAAAGCCTTCAAATACAAATTTATCATTAGGTAAACCTGAGTTTACTAGTGCCGGAACAAAAGCAGTTGCACCGGGTAAACATTCAACATCTATATTGTTTTGTACACATGATCTTGTTAATAAAAATCCAGGATCAGATATTGCTGGAGTTCCAGCATCAGATATAAGAGCAACACATAAACCAGCAGCTATTTTTTTTACAATACTATCTACAGTCTTATGCTCATTATGCATATGATGTGATTGCATTGGTGTGGCTATTTCTAAATGTTTTAAAAGTTTTCCACTCGTACGAGTGTCTTCAGCTAAAATTAAATCAACTTCTTTTAAAACTCTTATAGCTCTAAGGGTTATATCTTCTAAATTTCCAATAGGAGTTGGTACTAAATACAGTTTACTCATACAACAAAGCTACAACAAAGTTTTATTACATTTGTTGTATGCCAACAAACTTGTTACATAGTATTCAATATCCAGATGATATTAGAACTTTAAAAGTTGCTGATTTACCACAATTAGCAAAAGAGCTCCGTGAATTTATAATTGATATTGTAGCAACTAAAGAAGGTCATTTAGGAGCCAGTTTAGGTGTAGTTGAGTTAACTATAGCTTTGCATTACGTTTTTAATACACCTGAAGATTTATTGGTTTGGGATGTAGGTCATCAAGCCTATGGACACAAAATATTAACTGGTAGAAAAGATATATTCCATACCAATCGTCAATTGGGAGGTATTTCTGGCTTTCCAAAACGTAGCGAAAGTATTTATGATACATTTGGTGTAGGACATTCTTCTACATCTATATCAGCAGCTTTAGGTATGGCAATTGCAAGTCAATTAAATAACAAAAACAAGCATCATATTGCTGTAATAGGTGATGCTTCCATAGCTAGTGGTATGGCTTTTGAAGCATTAAATCATGCTGGTGATACTAATGCTAATTTACTAGTAATTTTAAATGACAATGCTATAGGTATAGATCCAGCTGTAGGTGCATTAAAAGATTATTTAACTAGAGTTAAATCAAAACGGCTTGATGTTGATCAACAAAATATTATAGAAGCTTTAAACTTTGATTATTCTGGACCAATAGATGGTCATAATTTTGAAGAAATAATTAGAGAGTTAGAACGTTTAAAAGAAATTAATGGTCCTAAATTTCTTCACGTCGTTACTACTAAAGGAAAAGGATTACGTCAAGCAGAAGAAGATCAGGTTAAATATCATGCTCCTGGTAAATTTGATAAAATTTCTGGTGATTTGTATCCTAGTATAAACACCAATTTACCACCTAAGTTTCAAGATGTTTTTGGCCATACAATTGTTGAGTTAGCTGAAATTAATACTAAAATAGTAGGTATAACCCCAGCTATGTTAACGGGTAGTTCTCTAAAGTTTATGTTGGATAAATTTCCTGATAGAACCTTCGATGTAGGTATAGCTGAACAACATGCAGTAACTTTAGCAGGGGGAATGGCTGCCGAAGGTTTAATTCCGTATTGCAATATTTATTCTACTTTTTTACAAAGAGCTTATGATCAGGTTATACATGATGTAGCGTTACAAAATTTACCAGTAATTTTCTGTTTAGATCGCGCAGGTTTAGTAGGAGAGGATGGAGCTACTCATCATGGTGTTTTTGATATCGCATACCTACGTTGTATACCCAATATTTACATATTTGCTCCTCGAAACGAAATTGAATTACGAAATATACTTTATACTGTTCAGCTTGGTATAAATGGTCCAATTGCAATTAGGTATCCAAGAGGTAGAGGTTCCATTGTTAACTGGAAAAAACCTTTCAAAAAAATTGATATTGGTACTTCTGAACTTTTACAAAAAGGAAATGATATTGCTATTTTGAGCATTGGTAGCATTGCTTTAAATGTTACAAAAGCTTTATCAAAATTTGATAGTAAGGATATTTCACATTATGATATGAGATTCGTTTATCCACTAGACGAAGATCAGCTCCATAAAATTTTTCAAAATTATAACCATATTATTACCATTGAAGATGGTTGTATTAATGGTGGTTTTGGTTCTTCTATTCTAGAGTTTGCATCTCGAGAAGATTATTCAGTTCCAATTAAGGTCTTGGGAATACCACATACTTTTATTCATCATGGTACCGTACAAGAGCTTCATCAACAATGTAAAATTGATCCGGATAGTATTCATGAGTTATTAACAAACTTAATGTAGGATATTAACTTTATGATTATGGGTGTATTCCCTATATATCAATAGAATTAATTACATAATTTTGTTAGACCTCTTAGTTAGCAGTTTAACCACCCCTGCATAACTAACCATGAAAAATTTATTACTATTATTTATTACATGTACACTTTTTTTAAGTTGTGCTAAGGACGATTATTATGAATTGGTACCACAAATCGATAAAGATTTAGCTAATCTTTTAGCTTCCAGATCTCCTACAGGCTCTAAAAACTATTATATATTACCGAATAGTGATGATTATGTAAACATTCCTCAAGATCCTAACAATCCAATAACTACTGCAAAAGTTATTTTAGGAGGAATGTTATTCCATGAAACTAGTTTGGCGAAAGATGCTAAACATGATCAAGGAATTGATACATATTCATGTGCTAGTTGTCATCATTCAAAAGCAGGTTTTCAATCATGTAAAAGACAAGGAATTGGTGATGGTGGAATTGGCTTTGGCACCACTGGTGAAGAAAGACAGCGCTCTCCCGATTATTTAACTACAGATGTAGATGTTCAACCTATTAAATCACCATCTATATTAAATACCGCTTACCAAAAATTAATGTTATGGAATGGTCAGTTTGGTGCTACTGATTTAAATACAGGGACTCAATCTCAATGGACTTCTGGTACTCCAAAAGAAACTAATTATTTGGGGTATGAAGGTGTAGAAACTCAAGCTATTGCAGGGCTAACTGTTCATCGTTTACGTATAGATGAAGAAACAATTACTAATTTAGGTTATAAACCCTTTTTTGATACAGCTTTTCCTAATGTTTCTTTAGATAGAAGATATTCTACTGAGTATGCAGGTTTAGCAATTGCAGCTTATGAAAGAACTGTTTTAGCTAATAAAGCACCCTTTCAATTATGGTTAAAAGGAGACATTAACGCTATGAGTATTGATGAAAAAAAGGGCGCAAAACTTTTTTTTGGAAAAGGTAAATGTTATGAATGTCACAGTTCACCAGCTTTAAGTTCTATGAAATTTTCAGCTTTAGGAATGAAAGATCTTTCAGGTATTGACATTTTAGGAAACCCAGTAGATGATAATACAAAAAAAGGAAGAGGTGGTTTTACTGGTTTAAGTGAAGATAATTACAAGTTTAAAGTACCGCAGTTGTACAGTATTAAATCTAATGGATTTTATGGTCATGGTTCAAGTTTCACATCTATAAAAGATATTATTATTTATAAAAACAAGGCTATAAAAGAAAATATCAATGTACCAAACAGTTCACTAGACCCTCTTTTTGTTCCTATACAGCTATCTTCTGAAGAAATTAATAATATTGTACTGTTTATAGAAAACTCTTTAAATGACGCATCTTTAGATCGTTTTGTACCATCAGTTTTATCCAATAACTGTATACCTAATAATGATTATGAATCTCAACAAGACATTTGTAACTAAAAAGCGAGCCGAATGGCTCGCTTTTTAGTTTATTTTAATTTAGTTGAACAGATAGTATACCACTTCCAGTACCGTTTCCGTATCCACCAACCTCAATATAATAATTACCCGGGTTTAATGAACCTGTCATTCTTGATAATACCCCGTTTCCACCATCATCGTTAGATGCTATTAAATTTCCATTTTCATCATATAAAAATAAATACGTATCGTAATCAGCTTGTGTAATTTCAATATCATAATTTACACTATTCGTTACTTCAAAATATGCTCTTATTCTTGTATCATTATCACCAACAGTACTATACTCATAGGTTTGTAAAAATGGAGTATTTAATAAACCTAAATCTTGATAATCCGATAGTAAATCTACTTCGGTTAGCGATATTGACATTTCTTGAGATATAGTTAAATTATTATAACCAAAAACTTCAATATAATATACACCCGGTGTAGAAATAAACCCACTTATGTTATCATATGATGATTGTCTTATAATGTTTAAATTTTCATCTAATATGTTTAAATATACATTGTAGTTGTTTGTATTTATTTGGTACGCTACATCCGTATTTACTTCAAATCGATATAATATTTTATTATCAGCTTCATTAGGTAAATCCATTATATCTACATTTTGACTGTATGGAAAACTTTCTATTAATCCTAAATCTTGATCAGAAGCAGAAAAGTTAAAAGTTTGTGAAACTGTTCTTGTACCACCAGATCTATCATTAGCAACTACACTTACAGTAATATCTTCGTTTATTAACGATCTATAATCATAATTTGCATAAACACTACCATAATTCATATAACCATTTGATCCTATAATATAATCTTCAAACAATATTTCATCGTTTAAATAGATATTGTATGATAAAATATCTCTGTCTGCATCATCTGCAGGAGACCATTCTACAGTAATATTACTATAGTTATAAAAGTCAAATTGAACATTTATTAATTCAAACTCTCCCGGGTTTCTATTAACATAAACATATCTATTAACACTATTGCCCTCAGAAACGTTACCTTGGTTATCAAAAGCACTTATGTTTATTATAAGTTCTAAACCAACACCTCTTGAAGCAGAAGATCTGTTTAGTTCTATAAATTGTTCAACATCAAATTGAATTGATGTGCTTGATGTTCTGTTAGCTAAAACCATATCGTTAACTACGACGTTATAGGTTACTTCGTCGTTATTAAGATCATCTGAAGCATTCCAGCTTAGGTTCACCATTGTTTCAGAAATAATTTCTACGTTAATTCCTGTAACAGGATCAGGAGCTACATTTGGTTGTTTTTCGTCACTACTACAAGCAGTTAATATTAGTAAAATAAATAATGTAATAAAATGGTATGATTTTCTCATAGCTTTAATAAATTAAATTAGGTTAATGTTTTCTTTTCAACATGCAATGATAGTTAATTATTTTAAATAAAAAAAGCGAACCAATTGGTCCGCTTTTTTTATTTAAAATAATGTTTATTAATTGTTTAGTGCTTCTGCACCACCAACAATTTCTAATATTTCGTTTGTAATAGCAGCTTGTCTAGCCTTATTATACGTTAATTTTAAATCATCACGTAATTCTTTAGCATTATCAGTTGCTTTATGCATTGCAGTCATACGAGCACCGTGTTCGGCAGCAAATGAATCTCGTAATGCTTTATATAACTGTGTTTTTAATGACTTAGGAATTAATTGTAAAACAATTTCTTCTTTTGAAGGTTCAAAAATGTAATCTAAGTTTACATTCTCTTCACTTTCTACTGGTTGAATTGGTAAAAACTGTTCAACCATTGCTATTTGAGTAGCAGCGTTTTTGAAGCGGTTGTAAACTAACTCAATTTTATCGTAAGTACCTTCAACAAACAAGTTCATTAATTGCTCGGCAATTTCAGAAGCGTTATCAAAAGTCAGGTTATCAAAAATAGCATTGTTATTTTCAATTACATTATACTCTTTAGATAAAATATCATTTCCTTTTTTACCAACAGAAAAAATATCAACTTCTGTATTATTGTACTTTTCTTTAATGGTTTTAACGGTTTCTTTAATAATAGAAGAATTAAATCCACCACATAAACCTCTGTTTGAAGTTACAGAAACTAATAAAACTTTTTTTACTTCTCTTTGTTCAGAATAAGCACCTCCAGTGTTACCTTCTAAAGTAGCACTTAAACTTTGTAATAATTCTGTTAATTTAGAAGAATACGGACGCATTGCAGTAATTGCATCTTGCGCTTTTTTCAACTTAGCAGCCGATACCATTTTCATGGCAGAGGTAATCTGCATTGTTGATCCAATTGAACTAATTCTGTTACGTATTTCTTTTAAGTTTGCCATGCTTATAGGTACTTGTTATTTACCTACTGAATTAATTAATAACTCAGTAGGTAAGTGTTTTATTATGCTGAGTATTTAGCTGAAATTTCTTTAGCTACGTTTGCTAAAACTTCTGTAGCTTCATCAGTTAATTTACCTGATTTTAACACATCTAAAGTATCTCTATGCTTTGCATTTAAGTACTCAATGTAATCAGCCTCAAATTCCTTTACTTTGTTAACTGGTACTTCTTTTAATAAGTTTTTAGAACCTGCGTAAATAATTGCAATTTGGTCTTCAACAGAAAAAGGATCTCCTTGATTTTGTTTTAAGATCTCCACGTTACGTTGACCTTTAGAGATTACGTTCATGGTAGCAGCATCTAAATCAGAACCAAACTTAGCGAATGCTTCTAATTCACGGTACTGAGCCTGATCTAACTTTAATGTACCAGATACTTTCTTCATTGATTTAATCTGAGCAGAACCACCTACACGAGATACTGAGATACCTACGTTAATTGCAGGACGAACTCCAGAGTTGAATAAGTCAGACTCTAAGAAAATTTGCCCATCAGTAATCGAAATTACGTTTGTAGGAATATATGCAGATACATCACCAGCTTGCGTTTCAATAATTGGTAAAGCTGTTAAAGATCCTCCACCTTTTACTCTACCTTTTAAAGATTCTGGTAAATCGTTCATTTCTGCAGCAATAGCATCATCATTAATAACTTTTGCAGCACGCTCTAATAATCTAGAGTGTAAGTAGAAAACGTCTCCAGGATACGCCTCACGTCCTGGTGGACGACGTAATAATAAAGATACCTCACGGTACGCAACAGCTTGTTTAGATAAATCATCATAAACTATTAAAGCTGGTCTACCTGTATCTCTAAAATACTCTCCAATTGCAGCACCTGCGAATGGAGCATATACCTGCATTGGTGCAGGGTCAGAAGCGTTAGCAGCTACAATTGTAGTGTAAGCTAAAGCACCTTTTTCTTCTAACATGTTTGCGATAGCAGCTACTGTAGAACCTTTTTGACCTACTGCTACGTAGATACAATATACTGGCTCACCTGCATCGAAAAATTCTTTTTGGTTTAAGATCGTATCAATAGCAACTGTTGACTTTCCTGTTTGACGGTCTCCAATGATTAACTCACGTTGACCACGACCAATAGGAATCATTGCATCTACAGATTTTACACCTGTTTGTAATGGCTCAGTTACTGGCTGACGATAAATTACACCTGGAGCTTTACGCTCTAAAGGCATTTCAAAAGTTTCACCTTCAATAGGTCCTTTACCATCAATTGGGTTACCTAGTGTGTCTACAACACGACCAACTATCCCTTCTCCAACTTTTAAAGAAGCAATTCTTTCTGTACGTTTTACAGTAGATCCTTCACTTACACCTGTTGATGGTCCTAATAATACCACACCAACATTGTCTTCTTCTAAGTTTAATACGATTCCTTCTAAACCGTTATCAAACTCAACTAATTCTCCATATTGTACGTTAGATAAACCGTATACACGTGCAATACCATCACCTACTTGTAATACAGTCCCTACTTCGTTTAACGTAGCTTTTGACTCGAAATTTGTTAATTGTTCCTTTAAAATTGCTGATACTTCAGCTGGTTTAATTGCTGCCATGTAATTTACTTTTTACACAAGTTGTTATATAACTCTTTTATTTTATATAATTCATTTAAATTGGAGTAATCTAATGTCATAAGCTTTTCTCGCATTTCAGGGCATTCTAAATACTTTGAAATAGATTTTGAATTAGACTTTACATTTCTCTTAGATAACATTATAGCGTGTGGTTTATTTGTTTTTTTCAAGTATACTATGCCGCTATCATAATCTTTATAAAAACTTATATTTGAATCATTTTCGTCTAAAACTAAGACAAATTGATAATTTAATCCCAAAAATTTAGTTGCTATGCTCTTAAAGCATTTTTCAGATTTTCCTTCCTCATTAATACAAAAAGATACTTTTTTTCCACTTGCCTTTAAGGTTAAATTATTTTCTTTAGTTTTTATTTTTACTACCTTACCCAAAAAACTAGCATCATAGTGAGTAATATCCGAACCAAAGTTGTTTTTAACATTTTCAAACCAAATAGTAATCAAACCATCAACTTTCTGATTATTCTCATCTATAAAGTAGCCTTTAACGTCATAGAAATTGATAGTATTATATTTGAATTTATCTATTTCCTTATTTAATTTTTCTTTGGCAAGATCTTTAGCTACTAATTTATTATCACGATATTGATTTCTTAGATAAATATCATTTAAATATAATTGCTCTACTGCTTCTTTAACTTGCTGACCTACATTATAATCACTAAAATCAGAATTAAAATCTGCTTTATATGTAAATTTTTTACTCTGTTGAACAAGATTAACTTCTTTTTCATTATACCCCCCCGGTTTTACAATTGCAATTTTATTTTGATCTAAATCATAAAACGTTAATATAGTTCCGCTGT
This sequence comes from Tenacibaculum geojense, assembly GCF_042676005.1. Classification (NCBI taxonomy): domain Bacteria; kingdom Pseudomonadati; phylum Bacteroidota; class Flavobacteriia; order Flavobacteriales; family Flavobacteriaceae; genus Tenacibaculum; species Tenacibaculum geojense. The sequence goes on from NZ_JBHTJR010000030.1 coordinate 26,917, forward strand.
ATGCTGAACCAACACTTTTTTGAGAAGTATAACTACCGATCATATTAGGATACACCAGCTCTAAATTTGGTTTTTCCTCATGGAAATCATAAGGAATTTCACCACTGTAGATATATTTGTTAATATAATCAATTTTGAAGTTAATTTTACCTAGTTCTTCCTTTTTTGCTTCTAATTTTATTTTTTCTTGAGTAGCCTTTTTGATTTCACCAGCAACTAGTTGTTTAACTTCTTGAGAAATAAGTGGTCTCTCTTCTTCAAAAAAAGATTTTACAGCATTATGGTCAATACTTCCTTTTTGAATAAGTTTATATTTTTTTAAGAAAAGAAGAGTAAAAACTTTTTTCATACTTAAAGAAAAAGTTAACATTTCATAAGGTATCTCTGTTTTTATTGAGCCATCAGGAGAAGATACTTCAATCCATTGTTTAATTAATTCTTCTGAAATTTTCTCAGTAACTAATTTAGATCTAAAAACAGGTTTTTTTGTATTTAAATCAGAATAGGTATAATCATTCCTTCCTTCTTCTTTAATCAAGGCAGACTCGACTTTATCTATTAATACTACACCTTTTTTTATTTTTATTTTCTGTGCAAATGAAGCAATTGAAAGAAATAAAAAACTAATAAGTAAATGCTTGTTTAACTTTTTCATTACAATTATAACTTTGGAATATAATGACTATTGTCAAATTCTCTTCTTAATTCATTAAATTGGTTCGAGATACTAGCATCATATTGCTTATCTCCTACACGTAAAATAAATCCTCCAATAATGTCTGGATTTACAACGTTTTCTATAGTTGCGCTATTTCCAGTAATTTCAACAATTTTTTGTTGAATTTTAGCTTCTAAATCACTTGTTAAAGCAACAGCAGTTGTTACCGTAGCAACTTGCATGTTTTTATAGTAGTCAAATATAACACTATATTGCTTAGCTATTGGCTCTAACATTATTACTCGTTTATTTTCAACTAATAAATTGAATAAACCTTTGGTAATATTATTCACTTTATCGCCAAATATTGCAACTAAAACATTTTTTTTGTCAGTAGCTTTAATTACTGGACTTTTTAGCATTGCATCTAAATCGTCACTATCAGCAATAGTTGCAGCAATCAACTTCATGTTGTCATTAACTTCTGCATCTACACCTTGTTCTTTAGCAAGGTTTAAAATTGCTTTTGCGTAACGTAATGCTGGTCTAGCTTCTTTCATTTTGTAAAATTAGTTTAACGTTACGTCTTCTAACATTCCTTCTACAAGCTTAATTTGATCATCTTGTGAAGCTAATTCTTTTTTAACAACAGATTGTGCTATACCTATTGATAATTCTGCTACATTTTTCTTTAATTCTGCAACAGCTGCTTGTTGTTCTTGCTTAATAGTTGCTTTTGCATTCTCTATCATAGTAGCAGCTTGCTCTTCTGCTTCTGATTTTGCATCAGCAATAATCTTATCTTTAATTTCGCGAGCTTCTTTCATCATTGCATCTCTTTCTTCTCTCGCTTCTTTTAATAATCTTTCGTTGTCAGCTTGTAGGTTTTGCATTTCTTTACGTGCGTTGTCAGCTGCATCTAATGCATTTTGAATTCCTTCTTCACGTTCTGAAATTGCATTTAAAATTGGTTTCCAAGCAAACTTTGATAATAAAACTATCAAAATAATTAAGACTACTGTGATCATTACAAATAGTCCAATTGAAAAATCATTAATTATTCCCATCTTCTATATTTTTTCTTGTTTAATTTACTTTTAAAACATTTCCTGTAACCAACCGTTACAGGAATATGTTCTTTTTTTTATCGGAATTATGCACCTAAGATTAAAGCACCAAATGCTAAACCTTCTAATAATGCTCCGATGATAATCATTGCTGTTTGGATTTTACCAGCAGCTTCAGGTTGACGAGCGATAGCTTCCATTGCACTACCACCGATTTTACCTAATCCTAATCCTCCTCCGATTACGATTAAACCTGCTCCAACTAAATTTGGGATTGTCATAATAATTGATTTATATAATTAAACAAATTCTTATTCTTAAATAATTGCGTTATCTTCGAAACCATGTCCTTCTGCATCATGCGCGTGATCATGATCGTGCTCTTCAACAGCCATACCTATGAATAATGAAGATAACATTGTGAAAATAAACGCTTGTAAAAAAGCTACTAAAACTTCTATTAAAGAGATGAATAACGTAAGTAATAAAGATACGCTAAAACCTCCTGCTGTACCTAAAACTTCTCTTGCTGTATATGCTACTGCTACTAACCCCATAACAACTGCGTGACCTGCTGTAATGTTAGCAAATAAACGAATTAATAAAGAGAAAGGTTTAGTTAACATACCTAAAACTTCGATAGGGGCTAATATAATTTTCATTGGTACTGGTACACCTGGCATCCAGAAAATATGTTTCCAATAATCTTTATTACCACTAAACTGTACAATAAAGAATGTAAATAAAGCTAAACAAACTGTAACAGTTATTTGACCAGTTACGTTAAAGCCTAATGGAGTTAAACCTAGTAAATTTAAAATCCAAATAAAGAAGAATACTGTTAACAAGAACCCCATAAATTTACGGTAGTGCTTTTCACCAATATTAGGCCTAGCTATTTCATCTCTAACATATAAAACTAATGGCTCTAAAAAACGACCAATACCAGTAGGGATAGCTCCTTTTTTATAACTTTTAGCTAAAGAACCAAATCCTAAAAACATCAAAAGTCCAGCAAGTAAAACACCTACAATACTTTTTGTGATAGAAAAATCGATTACTTTGTGTGCATTGGTAGCATGATGTTCTTCGTCAAAAGAAACTTCGGTAGCACCGTTATCTAATTCGTAAATTTTACTATGGATTTTAGCTAATTTTACCCCGCCTTTTTCAACGATTACATGACCGTCATCATTGTGATGGAATTCAGACGACATAAACCCTGTTAAACCTTTACTTGTCCATACAATAACTGGTAAAGGGAAACCAACATGAACTCTTTCATTTTGGCTGTTAGTGTAAGAAAATAAATTAAAATCGTGAGAGTCTGCTAAGTGATGCTTTTTATAAGCTTCAATTTCTTTTTTAGTGTTAACTCTTCCTCCATCATTGTCAGAATTGTTACTGTCTCCTCCCGCAGTTATTGATAAAGAACTTAATACTAAAACTGCTGTTGCTAAAACTTTGATAGTTTTTTTTGCTATCATCATACTTTAATTAATGTGATTTCTCGCCTGTAAAATTTCGTGCAAAGGTACACATTTAATTAAAAATTCAAATGGTTTTTTAATTTACTTTTGGCTTTTAGCTCTTTTTATTGAATTGTTTGTTATTCAGGATGTTTACAACAGCAGCTGTTTCAGTTATTAAAAATAAGAAAAGAGGAATAATAATCACACTTTTATCTGCTCCTGTAAGTTTTGTTTCTGAAAATATTTGATTTTGAAATATCAACACAAATACTCCTAACTTAATCATGGTTAAGGCGAGGTATAAATAACCTGTTTCGTTAGGTAAAATTGTAAGTACTAATTCTACTAAAATATAAACTATTAAACATGCAATAGCATGAAAAATATACATGTATAATGGATTAAAATTAGTGATTATGTTATTATTGGTTAGTATAAAATTGTGTGAAAAATAACCTATAAAAAAAAGCAACATTACTGTTGCTACAAATATGGTGATACGTTTAGTCATCATTATTAGTTAATTTAGTAACCTGTCTAATCACAGAATACATTGCTAAAAATACGGCGGCTAAAGTACAAATTTTAGTGTTTAATTCATCAGCGTTTACAAAAGTTACATCTAACCATTTACCTAGTATGCTACCTAGGTAAATGGTTATGCCCATTTGTATTGCAATTCCGCTAAACTGAATGTACTTGTTAAGCGGTTTTTTCTTTTGCTTTTGGGGCATTTGTATCTTTACCTAATTCTTTAACGGCTCCTTTCATATTACATGTTGCATTGAAAGAGGCACCAGGTTCTGTTGATATTTGACCAACATTTACATTTCCTGTTATGTTAGCTGTTGATTTAGCTGTTAATGTATTGGCTACATTAAATTCACCAGAAAAACGACCTTCAACATCTGCATTACTACATTCTACAGCACCATTAATAAAACCATTTTCTCCAATAATAACTCTACCGTCAGTTTTAAGGGTTCCTTCTAAAGTTCCATCAATTCTAAAGTCTCCTTCAGAAATTAAGTCACCTGTAATTTTAGTACCTTTTCCAATTACGTTTCTACTGGTTGATTTTCTTTCAACTGCTACTTCTTTTTTGTTTTTGCTGAACATGGGGATTCTATTTTAAAAGTTTAATAATCTCTTCTGCTTTCTCTCCTTCTTCTCTATTAGCAAACTTAAAAGCTACAAACTCTAATGATTTTTTATATTCCTCTTTAGATTTGTATTTGCCTATGGCTAAGGCTTTAAGTAATGCAAATTTAGCAATTAAATCAGAATTTACAATACTAGAATTGTAGTTATTTATCTGATTTACAGTTTCTTCGTATTTTTTAGCTTTATAAAGGTAATAAAACTCTTTGTATTTTTTTTGTACCTCACTAATTTCTTCATTTTCATTTAGTTTATCATTAGGGTTCTTAATGATTTTAGCAAATTGTGAGTTTGGATAATTCGTGATTATGTAATTTTTATTCTCCTCAGCTTTTTCTTCATTATCATTATTTTTATAAACCTGATATAAATGATAATGAATCGGTAAGTCTAATTGTTTATTCTTATTTAGCGTTAATAAACGATCTAAATTTTTTAGAGCTTCAGGATAATTAGTAAACTGCTCTTTATAAATAAGTCCTAATTTATACAAAGCATCAGCTCTATCTTCTTTAAGTTTTTCTATTTCTTTTGCATTTGTTGGTATGGTAGCTAAGTAGGTTTCTACCTTATATCTACTCTGATTTTCTTCTGTATTAACAATTGACTCTTCTGTTTCTTTTGCCGAAGCTTTATCTGAGTTTCTCCAATTATCTTCTAAGGCTCTATTTCCCCAAATACGTTCAAATTCAGCTTCTCCAAAGGCTTTTGATTGTGTATTGTAAAAATACCATTTACCCTTGTTTTTATTAGTATTGAAAGATAGACCACCTCCAAATTGACTTCCGAAGTTTTGAGAATTTAAAAGTTGTTGTCTTCTTTCTTCATCTTCTTTTTTAATTTTTTCAATATACTCTTCAAAATAAGATGTCTGTTCTTCTTTTGACATAGACACTAGGTTAAGGATGCTATCATTTTCTTTAATTAAACTTTCATAAGCTCTTAATGATGTTAATCCTTTGTTTTTTCTTTTTATTCTTCGGATTCTTTTTTCGTTTTCAAATTCTTCCGAAGTAATATTTAAAACACTATCATAGTAAGTACCTGCTAACACATAGTTTTGTTTATTAAAATATAAGTTACCTAAACCTTCGTAACTATATGTTTTTTGATAGTTGTTTTTGCTAGTTTCTAATGATTTTTCATAGTATTGAATAGCTTTTTCGGTATTTCCTCTATCTCTGTATAAGTTTCCTAATTGATAAAATAATTGATCGTAATATGCTCTATTATCTATGTTTTTAATTAGTTTTCTAAATTTACTAATCAATAATACATCGGTAGAATCTTTTTTGGCATTTTTAGCTAACTCAATAGATGCATGAACTTTATAATTATTTGGAGCTTTTTTGTGTGATGCTAATTTTTGAAAAACCATTCTTGCAGAATCTTTTCTATCTAACTCACTATAAATTTGACCTAATATGAACATATTTCTGGCAGATTGCTCTTTGTTAACAAAGGTTTGTGACCCTTTAGTTAAATGCTCAATAACTTTTTGAATGGTATCTGTTTTTTCATAGGCCATTGCCATGGCAGTATGAGCTTGTTCTTTAATCCTGTCAGATAGTACAGCTTCGTTTTCTTCGTTTTCTAATAAAAACTTTAAAGATTCTATGGCTAAGCCTTCATTTTCAATTCTAACATTGGTTTTAGCACGCCAAATTTTGGTTTCTGCTATTAAACTTGCGTTTGGATAATTAGCAATGATGTAATTAAAAGCTTCTAAGGCAGGTATAAAACGTTGTGTGTAATATCTTGATTTACCTAGCAAAAGATATGCATCATCTATTTGACTATTTTTTTCATAGCCATTAATGTTCATTGAATGCTTTTGAATGGCTTTAACAGCTTTTTCTTCTGCTCTATCAAATGGAGTTTCTGGTTTTTTATCTTGATTTTTATTAAAATTAGAACCAGGATTGTTGAATTTAGGAGCAGCAACTTTTCTGTCATCAAATGAGATTGGCTCAATTGATAATCTTTTGTAAAAATTATCTTGATAATTGTTATTAATGTCATTCAAACCTTTCTCAAAGGCTTGTTCACCATTAAACAGCACATTAAATTTTGTAGTTAAAGCGTGGAAATTACGGCTTACAACCGTGTTTTTTTGTGTGCTACAAGAAAGTGTTACGCCTATAACACCTGCATATGCAATTATTTGAGAAAGTTTTTTCATAAAAAATACGCTCTAAAATACAACTATCTTTTATGTAAGATATTGCATGTTAGAGCGTAAAAATAGGAATAAAAACGTAAATTTTGGTTTATGCCGAAAAATAGCTTTCTAATTCCTTTAAAGTTTCTGGTGATGTTTGAATGTCTTTTACCAAATTGCCTTTTTCTAAAACAACAATTCGCTCACAAACTTCTGTAACATGGCTTAAATCATGACTTGATACTAAAACAGTAACATCTTTCTCATTTGTAAGGTTTTTAATTAAGTTTTTTAACCGAATTTGTGTGGTTGGATCTAAGTTTGCAAAAGGCTCATCTAAAATTACTACTTGTGGGTTTCCCATCATTGCAGCTACAATTCCAACCTTTTTTTGATTTCCTTTACTCAAATCACGCAGGTATTTCTTTTTACCAAGAATTTCATCGTTAAAAAACTCTTCAAATTGCTTTAAAAAAGATTGTATATCAGCTTTATTCATGCCGCGTAATTCACCTACAAAGTCAAAATATTCTTGAGGTGTTAAGTATCCAATTAAAAAAGTTTCGTCAATAAAAGAACCCGTAAAAGTTTTCCATTGCTCACTTTCGTTTACTGTAACATTATGGTTAGATATTGATCCAGATGTTGGTCTTATTAAATCTAATAATATATTAAAAAATGTAGTTTTACCAGCACCGTTATTTCCAACTAAACCTAATGATTGTCCTTTAGGAATATCTAAATTTTGAATATTTAAAACTTCAGTTGATCCGTATTTTTTTGAAATATTTTTAGCTTGTATCATAGTATTGTTATGGTTAGTTATTTTTGATTAAATGCATGAATTGTAGCATACTTATCTGTAATATATTTTTTCTCAATAAAATTCATGATTGGTTTTTTAAGTAATAAACTTATAATTCCAACCGATGCAATAGCAATTATTCCTGCATTAAAACTTACATAGGTATTAAAAATCCAAAATAAAAACATGGGTATTCCCATAATTGGTATGATAATTAAAAATTGTGTGGCACTAATTCCTTGAGTATTACCAAAACCACTTGCGTTTAAATCAATTCTTTTTCTATTGAAAGAACCTGCAAAAAGTAAAAACAAGGTGTTGAATCCAATATTGAAGATCGCTCCTGCGGTAATCATTAAAAATTTATCGACTCCATAATATAAGTAAGGAATACTTAAAATGTACAAACCAAATGTTACCACTACCATTAAAAGCCATTTACTTTCTAAAAACTTTCGGTAGCTTAAATTTTGAGTCATTAGCATTCTATAATGAGCACTATCCCATGCAGGGATAAACTGTCCATAATTAAGTGCAAAACCACCTGTTACAAATAGCGAAGCAAAAATTAAAAAAGCGGGCATTTTTTCTTCATATGTCTTATTTGAGAAAAATATGACACCATAGAATAGGAACAAAAAAGACATTAAAAATACTGTTTTAGATCTTTTATTTCTCCAAATTTGTCTAATATCATTTTTGATAAATACAGCTAATGGTCCGATTTTATCTAAAAAACTTAAATCAGCTGTTGCAGCTTCTTTAGACTTTTGATTAACAGCATCATCTAAATATAATTTTGCACTTAGTTGTTTGTAATTTAAAAAATAGCACAATGCTAATATTATAGCAGGTACTATAACGGCAAAAGAATTGTTATACAATCCGTTAAATAATAATGAGCTTACATTTTTAAAATTTATAATATTAAAATACTGTAAAACATACATAGACACTAATGACGTTGCTAAAACCCAAAAGGCCGTATTATTTTTGTTTATTAAAAAGTTTAAAAAATTAATTCCTAAACCAATAAGTATAAAGCCAAATAACCAGTTTAAAACATTTATAACCTCATAATTTTGATTAATTAATACAATTGCAAATGGAATAAAAAAGAATAAGCTTAAAATATTAAAGAAAGAGAACATTGATTTTACCAATACAAAGTTGATAATTTTACTTTTTTTAATAGGAAGCAATAACAATGGTTTGATATTAATAACGGGCAGTTTTTGCAACATATACCTAAATATTAGATCTCCTAATATGTAAAATAGCAAAAATGAGTTTATAATTTTTAAAGGGTCTTGATCCGGAAATTGTTTTTTTAGTATAAAGAATCCTCCAAAACCAATTCCTAAAAAAATAACGATAAAATACAAAGCAAAGAAGCCAAGAATAATGTTAACCGCAATACTTTTTTGCCAGAACATTGAACGAAAAAATTGCTTTTTTTCTAAACTTAAAAAATGTTTAATCATAGAATTTAAAATTAGTTGATATTTATTAGTAACTAATTTTAAGTTTATGTTACAAAAAAAGCATCAAATTATAATTTGATGCTTTTAATTTATTAGTTGTTTACGGTTATTTTATTTTTAAAGATTTACCAATAGCTTCTAGTTCGAAAATAAAATCTCTTTTATTTACCGATGGTGCATAAGTAAACCCTTCCACTACTATCAACCTGTTATTAGCTTTATCAATAACCGTATAATTAATGAACGGACCCGCCATAAAATCATTTTTTACTTCCCATTTACCTCTTGTTTCATAAGCTTTTTTACCGTCTATTTCTGTAGGATATGTAAATGGAGTATAAGCAGCTTCTGTAATCATATACATTCCCTCTTTGCTACCAGGAATATGTTTTTTTCCAATAGTATCTCTAATGGCTGTAATGTTATCTTCAACTGTAGATTCATCCTCTAAAGGAACACTGTATACTAATATGTTATTAGTACCATCACCACGAGCAATTCCGCTTTTTAAATGTTGACGAAGCCATAAAAAATCTCCTTTATCATCAACTACATTAAATCTTTTAGGAATGGTTAAACTAATACCTAGGTTTTTTAATGTTTTTAATGATGATTCATCTAATGCTTCTCGTTTAAATATTTGTTGTATAAAAGCAATATCTTCATCTTTAAAAAGTTTAATAATTTCTTTACCTCTATTTTTAATTAAATTGATTAACCCATCCTCATCTTTGGCTGTAGCTGTAACAATAATTTGAGGTTCTGCATATTTATTTCTCGTAACGCTTATTTCTTCTTTTTCACCCGTTGTTACTATTAATATAGCTTTAAGGTTACGCATAAAGTTTTTATAACCTGAAGGGTCAATTTGTGTAACAGATAACAGTGTTTCTGGTTGAGGTAATCCTACTTGGTGTTCACCAAAAACAGTTCTTATTTCATCACCTGGTTTGCCTTCCCATTGAAGTGTTTTCATTACCACTAAAATTTCGTTAGTGTTACCAGATGCGGTAGGTAAAATATAGTCGTTTTCTTTTTTACCTTCATCACAACTGATAAAAAGAAACGTAAGCGTAAGTATGGTTAATAGTTTTTTCATGATAGTTTTTTATGATTGGTGCTATGAAATTAACAAATATTATGCCTTTTTTTATAATCTTTTAGGATATATATATAAACGCTGCCCAATTTTTAATGCTGTACTTCGCATGTTGTTCCATCGTTTAATATCTTTTACACGAACTCCAAATTTATTTGCAATTTTACCTAAATAGTCACCATTTTTAACTTTATACCTAATTCTTTTATCCATTTCAAAATATTTAGGTAAGGGTTTTTCTCTTAAAGAATCTTGATATTGTGCTAAGGCATAAATCTCTTTCTCTTTATCTAGAAAAGTTAATACTTTATTTCTTGGAAGCCGTATAGAAAACTTTTTCTTGGTTACATATGGAATAACTTCCATTTTATAAGCTGGATTTAAAAATGATAATATTTCTTCATTTACACCTGTCTTTTCTGATATCTGTTCAAAACTTATTGTCCTTTTAACATGCACAGTATCAGTTTGAAAATTAAAAATATCTGGAGCTACAGGATAAATTCCGAGTTCATCTGCATATTTAAAAATATACATTGTAGCATAAAATGCTGGGACATAACCAGCTGTTTCTGTTGGTAAAAAAGGCCTAATATTCCAATAGTTTCTGTGTCCTCCAGACCTTTTTATGGCTTTTAATACGTTTCCTGGGCCAGAATTATAAGCGGCTAATGCTAAATCCCAATCATCAAAAATATCATGTAATAATGTTAAGTATTTACATGCGGCAATTGTTGATTTAACTGGATCTTGACGTTCATCTACATAAGAGTTTACAGCTAACTTAAATTGCTTACCTGTTCCATACATAAATTGCCATAAACCAGTTGCTCCTACTCTTGATTTAGCTCTAGGGTCTAGTGTAGACTCTACAATGGCTAAATACTTCATTTCAAGTGGTATGTTGTATTGATCTAAATATTGCTCAAACATTGGAAAAAAATACTGAGCTCTTGCCATTAATGATGGATAGTATTTCTTCCTATACTTAAGGTAACTATTAATGACCTTTTCTAAAGCTGGATTATAGTTTAACTGAAATGGAGTAGTGGTATTAATTTCAGCCAATCTTTTTTTAAGTAGATCTTTAGAAACAATAGTTTCTACCTCTTCAACAATATCTTTATCATTAATTACATATTGAGTATTATCATACAAAGGTGAGTTGAATTTAGCTTCTACTAATAAACTATCCATCAACTTTAAATCATCAATTGTATATAAATCTTCTTTTTTAACTGTAGCATCAGTTTTATCAGTAATATTATTTGCTTCAATATTATTGATATTATGAATCTGTAGTGAATCTAATGGATTTTGAGCTATTGCTATGTGTGCAGTTACTAAAGTAATTAAATAAAAGAATTGTTTTTTGTACATAAAAAAGAGTAATGCTAATGTTTATAATGATAATTCAACTGCAATTGGACAATGGTCTGAATGTTTTGCTTCAGGTAATATATAAGCCCTAGATATGTTTTCTTTTAAAGGTTCAGATACCATTGCATAGTCTAAACGCCAACCTTTATTATTAGCTCTGGCATTTGCTCTGTAACTCCACCAAGAATATTCTTCTCTTTCAGGGTTTAGATGTCTAAAACTATCTATGAAACCACTGTTAATAAATTTACTTAACCATTCACGTTCTTCAGGTAAAAAACCAGAGACTCCTTTCATTTTTGGGTTATGAATATCTATTTCTTCATGACAAATATTATAATCACCACAAATTATTAAGTTAGGCACAGTTTTTCTTAATTCTGAAGCATAGGTTAATATTTCATCCATGTAGTTAAATTTATATCCTAACCTTGCATCATTAGTTCCAGATGGTAAGTACATACTCATAACAGAAACATCATCAAAATCTACTCTTAAATTTCTACCCTCAAAATCCATAGATTCTATACCCGTTCCGTATTCTACATGATTGGGTTTTTGTTTGCAAAAAATAGCAACACCAGAATATCCTTTTTTTTCTGCTGAAAACCAATAATGATGAGGATAACCAGCATTTTCAAAATCTGATAAATTTAACTGTTCTTTTTGGGCTTTGGTTTCTTGAATACAAATTACATCTGGATTTGCTGCTTCTAACCACTCTAAAAACCCTTTTTTTATGGCAGCTCTAATACCGTTTACGTTATAAGATATTATTTTCATTGACTTTATTTAAATACAAAAGACGTAAAGTATAAACTTTACGCCTTTTATGATGTTTATATATTGTTAAATTGCCATTTCAGGCACTTCTCCATTTATAATTAGAGTTCCTTCTGTAGCTTCTTGAATTTCTTCAATAGAAACTCCTGGAGCTCTTTCTAGTAAATGAAAAGCATTATCTTTTATTTCTAAAACAGCTAAATTGGTAACTATTTTAGTAACACATCCAACACCAGTTAATGGTAGTGAGCATTTTTTTAATAGTTTAGATTCGCCTCTTTTGTTGGTATGCATCATGGCAACAATAATATTATCTGCAGAAGCAACCAAATCCATTGCTCCACCCATACCTTTAACCATTTTACCAGGTATTTTCCAGTTAGCAATATCTCCATTTTCGGCAACTTCCATAGCTCCCAAAATAGTAAGGTGTACATGTTTACCTCTAATCATAGAGAAACTAGTAGCAGAATCAAAAAAACTAGCACCTGGTAGTGTAGTAATTGTTTGTTTACCTGCATTAATAATATCCGCATCTTCGTCTCCTTCAAAAGGAAATGGTCCCATACCTAAAACACCATTTTCACTTTGAAATTCAACTTCAATATCTTCGCGAACAAAGTTTGCAACAAGAGTTGGAATACCAATTCCAAGGTTTACATAGTAGCCGTTTTTTACTTCTTGAGCAATACGTTTTGCAATTCCGTTTTTATCTAAAGCCATGGTTAGTTTCTTTTTCTTACTGTTCTTTGTTCTATTCTTTTCTCGTAATTTTTACCTTGAAAAATTCGTTGTACAAAAATACCTGGAATATGAATTTCATTAGGGTTCAACTCTCCAGCAGGAACTAGTTCTTCAACTTCTGCTACAGTAATTGTAGAAGCTCCACACATACAAGGATTAAAGTTACGAGCAGTACCTTTAAATATTAAATTACCAGCGGTATCACCTTTCCATGCTTTTACAAATGAAAAATCTGATTTAAAAGCTGGTTCCAATACATACATTTTACCATCAAATTCTCGAGTTTCTTTACCTTCAGCCACTTCTGTACCATATCCTGCTGGGGTATAAAAAGCAGGAAAACCAGCTTGTGCTGCTCTACATTTTTCAGCTAAAGTACCTTGAGGTGTTAACTCTACATCAAGCTCACCTGATAACATTTGACGTTCAAACTCATCATTTTCTCCAACATATGAAGAAATCATTTTTTTAATCTGTTTATTTTGAAGTAAAAAACCCAATCCAAAATCATCAACTCCAGCATTGTTTGATATACAGGTTAAATCATTCACTTCTAAATGCACAAGTTCTGTAATGGCATTCTCAGGAATACCACATAAACCAAAACCGCCAAGCATAAGCGTCATACCGCTTTTTACTCCCTCAAGTGCTTCGGTTACATTGTTTACTTTTTTATTTATCATGGTTTAGTTGTTTGTTGCTATTTAAAAGTCGGTATCACTGCCTCCGTTAGTATCGCCTTTTTTAGTGCCGTCTTCACCTTCTTCTTCATCAGTGCTATCTTTCATTTTATCACAATCCACAATAATAGATAGCTCGCTTGGTTCTTCAAAAGGATCTTTACTGACATTTAATGTTTTGTCTTCATAACATTTTCTCATGTAAATTGCCCAAGTAGGTAATGACATGGCTGCACCTTGTCCTTTGTCAATTCCCGCAAAGTGAATAGATCTATCTTCTCCACCAGACCAAACTCCGGTTGCTAAGTTTGGAACAATCCCCATAAACCAACCATCTGATTGGTTTTGTGTTGTACCTGTTTTACCTGCAATTGGGTTATTAAGCTTGTAAGGATATCCTGTTATAAATTTTGGTCTTATACCAACAGTTCTTAATCTTACTCCTGAACCAGAATTTGTAACACCTTCCATTAAATTAAGGATAACATAAGCAGATTCTTCACTCAACACCTCTTTTGTTTCAGGAACAAAAGTATCTAATGTTGTACCATTTTTGTCTTCTATGTGTGTAATCATCATTGGAGATACGCGCATTCCTTTGTTAGCAAATGTAGAGTAAGCACTGGTCATTTCTAATAGAGATAAATCTACAGATCCAAGTGCAATAGACGGGTTTGCTTGAAATTCAGTTTCAATACCAGCAGATTTAGCTAAACGAGCTACATTAATAGGAGATACCTTATCAATTAACTGAGCCGATATTGTGTTTACAGATTTTGCTAAAGCCTCTTTTAAGGTTAATTCTCCACCATATTTATCTCCCGAATTTTTAGGTGTCCAATCATCTTGCATTCCATATTTTTCTTTTGGAATTGTGTATTTGATGTTTGGTAATTTATCACATGGAGACATTTTTAATTGATTAATTGCTGTTGCGTACACAAAAGGTTTAAAGGTAGATCCTACTTGTCTTTTTTGTTGGTTTACTGCATCATATTTAAAGTGCTTGTTGTTAATTCCACCAACCCATGCTTTGATATGACCGGTTTGAGGTTCAATAGAAACTAAACCAGATCTTAAAAAGTATTTATAATAACGAATAGAGTCGTATGGAGTCATGATGGTATCTTTATCACCTTTCCAAGTAAATACTCGCATATCTGTTTTAGTAGTAAAAGATTCTTCAATTTGCTTTCTAGTGTAACCTTGTGCTTTCATGCGTTTGTAACGCTCAGAATTTCTTTTACCTCTATTTAAGATTTTTTTGATTTCATCTTTGTCGATATCGTAAAAGGGTGCTTGATTATTTCTTTTTTGTTCATCAAAAAAATATTTTTGAAGATTAGCCATGTGTTCTTCTACAGCTTCTTCTGCATACTGTTGCATTCTAGAGTCTATAGTAACATAAACCTTTAATCCATCTTTATAAATATCATAATTAGTACCGTCAGGTTTTAATTTATTTTTTGCCCAGTTTTTAAGATAATCTCTCAAGTGTTCTCTAAAATAAGTGGCTAACCCATCGCTATGACTTTCGGGAGTGAAATTTATTTTTAAAGGTAGTTTTTGAAGAGAATCACGTTGTTTTTCGGTTAAAAACCCATTTTTATACATCTGTCCAAAAACTACATTTCTTCTAGCAAGTGATTTATCTTTTGAAATCTCTCTATGTGGATTATATTGACGTGGGTTTTTTAACATTCCTACCAATATTGCAGATTCTTGAATATCTAACTCTTTTGGTTCTTTACCAAAATATATTCTAGAGGCTGAGCGAATTCCAGTGGCATTAAAAAGAAACCCTTGGGTATTTAAATACATGGCAATAATCTCATGTTTGGTGTATTGTCTTTCTAACCTTGTGGCAATAACCCACTCTTTAACCTTTTGACTTAGTTTTTTTAATAGAGATGCTCTTTCTCTTTTATGAAATAAATTCTTAGCCAATTGTTGTGTTATAGTACTAGCCCCTCCGTTTCTACCAAAGTTAGCAATAGCTCTAGTTAACCCTCTAAAATCAATGCCTGAATGATTATAATATCTTTCATCTTCAGTTGACACTAATGCATCAACAAGGTTTTGAGGTAAATCTTTAAACGTTATTGGTGTTCTATTAGCTTCAATGTAGTATTTACCTATTGTTTTTCCATCGGATGAAATGATTTCTGTAGCTAGATCATTATTAGGGTTTTCTAATTCTTCAAAAGTTGGTAACTCACCAAATGCACCCCATGAAGCTAATAAAAACAAAAAACAAATTAATCCTAAACCACCACCAATAAGTATCCAAAACCATTTGATGTATTTACTAAAATTTGTTGTCTTTTCTTCTGCCATTTTATTGCGTTTTTTCTATTCTAAAACCTACTTCAGTTATGCCTTCAAGTACTGCAATCCCTTTAATTTTTCCGTTTTTGCGCATTGCTTGTGATACTTTAAATGTATAATTACCTGTTGCAGGAAATGTTATGTTTTCTTTGTAAAATAATTTATTTTCTTTTATTTCTGAAAATCCAGTTCCTAAAAACTTTCCTGTTTTATCGGCCATATCATACTCTAAAGTATCTATTATTTTCTGACCATCTGGAAAGTTCAGTTCAGTTATTAGAAACAAGTTACTGTAATCATAATCGTTATTGTTTCTAATATTTATAAATAAGTTTTTAGGCTGAATAGTATCATTCACCTCAAAATTAAAGTCAATAGTACTATTTGCTTCCCAACCACTAGATGATACAGATGTATAGGTATCAAAAACTCTTTTTTTATCACAACTAATAAAAAAACAAGCACATAAAAGTATAATTACTATGTTATTGTTTAGGGTTTTTGTCATTTTTCTGGTTGTTATTAGGCCTATTGTTTCTTCTTTTATTAGGTCTTTTTTTCTGAGTGTTTTTAGGATTGTTATTATTTTGCCCTTCTTTTTTTACTGGGTTAGCTGCAACCTTATTAGGTTGCTTATTTTCTGTTTTTTTATTTCTAGGTTTGTTCCTCCTTTGTTGAGGTTTATTTTTCTTTTGTTCTTCTTGCTTAGGTTGTTTTTTTGCTTGAGGCTTATTATTTGGCTTACTTTCAGTAGCTTTTGAGTTTTGCTTATTTTCTGGTCTTTTCCCTCTATTTCTGTTAGGACGCTTTTTACGTTTGTTCTTTTTTGGAGTATCAAACCTAGTTAAGCTATCTTGTCCTACAACGTTTTCAAAATCAACTTTTGTTTCTTGTGTAAGCTCTTCTTCGTATTCATCTAAATCAGAGGCAAGTTCATCATTTTGATTAATATCGATAATTTCTAAAACTTGGTCTAATGTAAGTTTATACCATTTATAACTTTCATCTTTATAAGCAAACCAAAGTAGCTTCTTAAAAATGTCCATTTTAACAAAAGTAGCTTCTCCTTTTTCTGTTTTTAGAACAGTATCTTGTTTAGGAAACTCTTTTAAAGCATCTAAATAAGTATCTAATTCAAAGTTTAAACAGCATTTTAGTTTACCACATTGTCCAGCTAACTTTAATGGATTTAAAGAAAGTTGTTGATAACGTGCTGCAGCTGTATTTACTTTTCTGAAATCCGTTAACCACGTTGAACAACAAAGTTCTCTACCACAAGATCCAACACCGCCTAATCTAGCTGCTTCCTGACGCATTCCTACTTGTTTCATTTCAACTCTAATAGAAAATGCACTTGCTAAATCCCTAATTAACTGTCTGAAATCAACACGATCATCAGCAGTATAGTAAAAAGTTGCTTTATTTCCATCACCTTGAAACTCAACATCAGAAAGTTTCATTTTTAAGCCTAACTTGCTAATAATTTCGCGCCCTTTTCGTTGCGTTTCTTGTTCTCTTGCTCTGGCTTGTTGCCATATATCAATATCTTTTTGTGATGCTTTGCGATATATTTTTTTAACATCTTCACTATCTGCCGTAATGTTTCTTTTTTTCATTTGAACTTTTACAAGTTCACCTGCTAAAGAAACCACGCCAATATCATGACCAGGTGTGCCTTCAACCGCTACAATATCACCCATGCTAATAGTTAGCTTATTGGTGTCTTTATAAAAATGTTTTCTTCCGTTTTTAAAACGTACTTCGTATATATTAAATGGAGCTTCACCTGTAGGTAAAGTCATATTAGATAACCAATCAAAAACAGCTAATTTGGTAGTGCTACTACAACTTCCTGTAGCGCAATTTCCGTTACTTTTACACCCTTTTGGTGTTCCGTTTTTGTTAGTTGAGCAACTGCTACAACCCATAAAAATGTATATATTTTGAGGTGTTTTTTAAACCTAAACAAGATTAGTATCAAAAAACACGCTTTTTAATAATTGATTTTCAGTAAGATGTGCTTATGTGAAATAAGCCATTCTTAATCAGTAAATATACATATTATACCGACATGATAAAATTGAATTTTTTGTTAATTCTTTTTTAACGTTATGTTGGATGGTAAAAACAAAAAAAGCGCCCCAAATTGGAGCGCTTTAAGATTTGTTTGTTTGAATTGATTATACTACACCTTGAGCTAACATGGCATCTGCAACTTTTACAAAACCTGCAATATTTGCTCCTTTAACGTAGTCTATATATCCATTTTCTTGTGTTCCATATTCAACACAAGCTTGATGGATGTTTTTCATAATTACTTGTAGTTTCTCATCTACTTCTTCACGTGACCAATTTAAACGTAAAGAGTTTTGACTCATTTCTAAACCAGAAGTAGCTACACCTCCTGCGTTTGAAGCTTTTCCTGGTGCAAAGAAAATTTCTTTTTTATGGAAAGTTTCAATTGCTTCTGGAGTAGATGGCATGTTAGCTCCTTCACTAACACATATACAACCATTTTCTACTAGTGTTTTAGCTTCTTCGCCGTTTAATTCATTTTGAGTAGCACATGGTAATGCAATATCACATTTCACACTCCATGGACGTTCTCCTTTAAAGAATTTTGCTGAAGGATACTTTTCTACATATTCGTTGATTCTTCCTCTTTTTACATTTTTAAGTTCCATTACAAATGCTAATTTTTCAGCATCTATACCTGCTTCATCATAAATATATCCAGAAGAGTCTGATAAAGTAACTACTTTAGCTCCTAATTGTGTTGCTTTTTCACAAGCGAATTGTGCCACGTTACCAGAACCAGAAATAGCTACTGTTTTTCCATCAAAAGAATCATTTTTGGTAGCTAACATGTTTTGTGCAAAATAAACTGCGCCATAACCTGTAGCTTCTGGTCTAATTAAAGAACCTCCCCAAGAAATACCTTTACCAGTTAATACTCCAGTAAACTCATTTCTTAGTTTTTTATACATACCAAATAAGTATCCAATTTCTCTACCACCAACACCAATATCTCCAGCAGGAACATCTGTGTTAGGTCCAATATGACGGAATAATTCACTCATGAACGCTTGACAAAAACGCATGATCTCACCGTCAGATTTTCCTTTAGGATCAAAATCAGATCCTCCTTTACCACCTCCCATAGGTAAGGTAGTTAGTGAGTTTTTAAATACTTGCTCAAAAGCTAAGAATTTTAAAATACTCATATTTACAGTTGGGTGAAAACGTAAACCACCTTTGTATGGTCCGATAGCCGAATTCATTTCAATACGATAACCTCTATTTACTTGAATTTCGCCGCTATCATCAACCCAGTTTACTCTAAAAGTAATTACTCTTTCAGGCTCAACCATACGTAGTAAAATATTTTTACCGTCGTATATTTCTTTACTTGCGATATAAGGAATAACTGTTTCTGCAACTTCTTGAACTGCTTGTATAAATTCTGGTTCATGGCCATTACGCTCTTTAACCAGGTCCATAAAGTCATTTATTTTTGATTCCATAATTTAGTTGTTCAAATTTTATTAAAATCATAATTGTAATAGCAAATATACTTAATTTACTATTTGAGCACTCTAAAAAGGAACTTTTTTTAACCTATGTCTAAAACGTTTTCGTAAACTCTTTCATTTCACCTGTTTTTTACGATAAAAAGCTTAAATTTGCCACTTAATTTTTTGATGGATTATGTTAGACAATATTAAAGCAATGATAGGTGAGGTAAACGCCTTCACATCAACTTCAAAAGAAGAAATAGAAGCTTTTAGAATTAAGTATTTAGGAAGTAAAGGAATTTTAAAAGATTTGTTTGCAGAGTTTAAAAATGTACCAAATGAGCAAAAGAAAGAGTTTGGTCAAACCATCAATTTATTAAAAAAATCTGCAGAAGATAAAGTTAATGCTTTAAAAGAAGCACTAGAAAATGCTGTTGAAGAAAGAGGTGTTTATGGTGATTTAACCAGACCTGCAGAACCTATTAACTTAGGTTCACGTCATCCAATTTCTGTTGTTAAAAACAGAATTATAGAAGTTTTTAATAGAATTGGATTTACAGTTTCTGAAGGTCCAGAAATTGAGGACGATTGGCACAACTTTACGGCATTAAACTTACCAGAATATCATCCAGCTCGTGATATGCAGGATACGTTTTTTATTGAAAAAAATCCTGATACACTATTAAGAACCCACACTTCATCAGTACAGGTTAGGTATATGGAAAATAACGAGCCGCCAATTAGAACCATTTCTCCTGGAAGAGTTTTTAGAAATGAAGATATTTCTGCACGTGCACACTGTATTTTTCATCAGGTTGAAGGTTTATATATTGATACAGATGTGTCTTTTGCTGATTTAAAACAAACATTATTGTATTTTACAAAAGAGATGTTTGGAAAATCTAAAATTAGATTACGTCCATCTTACTTTCCTTTTACAGAGCCAAGTGCCGAAGTTGATATTTATTGGGGATTAGAAACAGAAACTGATTACAGAATTACTAAAGGTACTGGTTGGTTAGAAATTATGGGATGTGGAATGGTAGATCCAAACGTGTTAAAGAATTGTAATATAGATCCAGAAAAATATAGCGGTTACGCCTTTGGAATGGGTATTGAACGTATTGCTATGTTGTTATATCAAATTCCAGATATTCGTATGTTTTATGAAAATGATGTTCGTTTCTTAGAGCAATTCAAGTCAGTAATTTAGATTTTATAGAAAAATAGTAAATAGAGTAAAGATAAGAGACAGACTGGTCTCTTTTCTTGTTTCTAACCAGTCATATCTTAATAAAAAATGAAAAAAGATATTCACATACCAAAAGTAGAAGGAATAGAGATTGCTGTAGTATTAGAACACAACCAACAACATAATGAAGATGATTGGAATGTGTATATCATAAATAGAAAACCTATTGATGTTGAAATGGTAGTGATAGTTTCACAAGGATTTTCAGCAACTAAAAAAACATCGTTATTCAGAAGAAAAATAGACAAACTTCCGGCTAATTCTTTTGCAAAATTTGAAATAATGCAACCCGAATTGTTTGCACTAGATAATCGTTTTCAGGTTAGTTTTTTTGAAGGAAACCAAATTCATGAAAAAACATTTATCTTTCAGGCAGAAACTATTCAAGAAGGTTTTTTAAGAGAAATTCCTCTATTAGGAAAAAAAGGAATAGTTTGTAAATAAATACAAGTTATAAACAAAAAATAACAAAAGAACGATACTTGTTAAATAACAGTTATCGTTCTTTTTGTTTTAAGGCATTCATTAATTTCGCTTTTAAATTTTATTATGATGATGTTGAATATTCAAAATATAGTAGCAGAGTTTTCATCTTGGGTATGGGGAATACCATTGTTAATTCTGTTAATTGGAGGAGGGTTATATCTTTTTATTTACTCTGGTTTAGTTCCGTTTAGATATATGGGACACGCTTTTGCCATTTTGAGGGGGAAATATGATAAACATGATTCACCTGGAGATTTATCTCATTATGAAGCATTATCATCTGCTATTGCAGCTACTGTTGGTATGGGAAATATTAGTGGTGTTGCAATTGCTATTGCAACAGGAGGACCTGGAGCTATATTTTGGATGTGGGTAAGTGCTTTTGTAGGTATGGCAACCAAGTTTTTTACATGTACATTAGCTATTATGTACCGTGGTAAAGACGAAGAAGGCAATGCAAAAGGTGGCCCAATGTATGTAATTACAGAAGGATTAGGGAAGAAATGGAAGCCCTTAGCAGTATTTTTTTCAATAGCAGGTTTGTTCGGAACGCTACCTGCTTTTCAAGCCAATCAATTAACACAAACATTAGTAGATGTTTTTAAGGTAAACGCTACAAATGATTTTACAGCAAAACTACTGTTAGGTTTTTCAATAGCAATAATTACCGCTATAGTAATTTTTGGAGGAATTAAAAGAATAGGTAGTGTAGCAGGAAAATTAGTACCTGTAATGGTAGTTGTTTATTTATTAACGGTAGTAACTATTTTAGTATTAAAAATAGACAATGTTCCAAGTATTTTTAAATTAATTTTTACAGACGCATTTTCTGGTAATGCAGTTTTAGGAGGAGCTTTAGGAACCTTAATTATAACGGGTGTAAAAAGAGCAGCTTTTTCTAATGAAGCTGGAATTGGAACCGCACCAATGATGCACGGAACTGCAAAAACAAAAGAACCTGTTAGAGAAGGTTTAGTTGCAATGTTAGGACCTGCTATAGATACGCTTCTTGTGTGTACTTTAACAGCGTTGGCTATTTTAGCTTCTGGAATTTGGCAAGGGTTTGAAGGAAACGGAATCTCACTAACCTTAGCAGCCTTTGATGCTGTGTTGCCTTACAATATGGGAAGTGTTATTTTAACTTTTTGTGTGTTAATTTTTGCCTTTTCTACCTTATTTACATATTCTTTTTATGGTTATAGTTGTTTAACTTTTTTAACCAATTTAAAAGTGGGGAAGTATTACAATTACATTTATATTTTAGTAATAGTAATAGCCTCTGTAATTAAGTTAGATTTTGTTATCAATTTAATGGACAGTGCTTATGCTTTAATGGCAATACCTACAGTAATATCTACCTTAATTTTAGCACCAAAAGTTAAAAAAGCAGCAAAAGAGTATTTTACGAAGCTTAAAACAGAAAATTTTTAGAATACTAATAGTTGTAACTTTTTAAATAGTAACGTAGACTTTTCCATAGCATAAAAAAGCTCACCAATAATAATACAAATACCCAAAGCCAATAGGTTCCGAAGGTATTTGTTGCTATATTTTGGGTGTCTGATATCATAATTTGCCCATTTCGTTCAAACTGTTTTGTAAACAGGTAATCGAGTTGATAATAAGTGCTTAATATACATTGTAAACCAAGAAACAAAACAGTGATAGTTACAATTTTCTTGTTTTTTAAAAGCATTATTGCAGTAAAAAGGATCACAAAACCACTCAAAACAATGGATCCCCAAAAAGAACGAATCCACATAATTAATGAGAGTAGCATAACCAACGTTAATATTCTGAGTAAAATACCAGCGTTTTTTTGAGATCGAGCTGCTATAATTAAAAAACTACCAGCAATAGCAGGACCCAATAATCCTCCTGCTGAGGTAAATGCTCTTGTTAAAGAAATTGATAATAATTTATCCGACACTGTAATATTAGCTACACCACCACCATTTGAATAAATTTCCAAATAATTAAATTTCCCGCCAACCAATAATGCTGTTAATCCATGTCCCATTTCGTGAAACCAAGTACCTAATAATCTAAAAGGATATTGAATATGAGTGAAATAAGGTAGCTGTAAGAGCAGGAAGATTGCAACAGCGATAATTATAACAGTATAGTCAAGTTTTTTAGAAATCACTTTTTTATTTTTAATATAACTAAGAAAAAAGCTTTTCTCTTCTATTTTTCATTTCGTCTCCTAATAATTTATCCATACTACCTTTTTTATTAAGTTCATTCAATATGTTTGTATATGTTTCTTCATTTACATCTTGACTTAACTTAAAAACACCTTCTATTTTTTCGATTTTAATTTCAAAACCAATTATATGAGGCATTAATTTATCTTTATAGCTTTTTGGTAGGTTATCGAAAATTGTGGGAGAATTCTGGTCATTATTTTCGTGTTCCAAAGTGAAATTCCTCATTAAAGATATCAGTCGTTCTCCTTCAAAAAAAGATATATTTCCGTTTATATGAGTTGTCATATAATTCCATGTTGAACCTTTACTCTTGTTAGTTCCCCAAGAAGCACTTATATATCCGTTAGGTCCATTAAAAACAGTAAAGACTTTTGTATTGTTTTTCATTGCTTGGTAATGATCGGTTTGTTTCATCATGTGGCCCACTAAAAACAATTGCCCACCTCTTTTTTCAACGGCTAATGGAATATGAGTTCCCACAAAATTTCCATTGAGATCTATACCTGAAATAAAAGCTAATGGATAACGCTTCATAAAACTAATGAGTTCATCAACGTTATTCACTTTATAATTTGACACCTTATACATTGGTTATTACTATTTAAATTTAAAATACAATGTAGTGATTTTAGTATTTATGAAACAAGCAATTAACTAGTTCTTTAAAACCTATTAAGATGGATTTTAAAGAAGGAGTCTGCTTAAAATAATTTTTAATCAAATTATCTTAGTTTAGAGAATCTTATAAGATTTGATTTAGCGTTATGTTAAAGTTTTATTTTCAAAACTAAGACCCTCAAAACCTGTTTTCATAAAGTTTCTTATGTTTTGATGATCATCTCCATCAGGGTTTTCTAGCACATTGTTATAGTGTTCACCAAAACAAGCTAGTGTAGCTTCTTTAGATAAGTTTTCTTCTAATGCAAAAGAAAAAACTTTACAAGATCCTTGATTTTGTGTTTCTTCATTAAACATATTCCCGTTTTTAAAAGAAGAAGGAGTAAAATCATAGGTGTTTTCAATAACAGCAATTGTTTCTGAAAATTTAATATTTTTTGGGGAGGTTTTAAGCTTTTGTAAAAAGGTACTTTTTGTCATTTTAAATTAAATTTTATACCTGCAAAAAAACTCATTGTAAATCTATAAAACTAAATAATAGTAATTTTTCACATCCTAACATTTATTGTTAATTTTGTGCATCTAAAATAAACAAGAAATGTACAGAACGCACACATGTGGCGAGTTAAGAGCATCGCACATTAATACTGAAGTTACGTTAGCCGGTTGGGTTCAAAAATCGCGCGATAAAGGTTTTATGATTTGGGTTGATTTACGTGATAGATACGGAATTACACAGTTAATTTTTGATGAAGAGCGTACACCAAAAGATATAATTGATAAAGCCAAAACTTTAGGTCGTGAGTTTGTTGTACAAGTAATAGGAACGGTAATTGAGCGCCAATCTAAAAATGCAAATATCCCAACAGGAGATGTTGAGGTATTAGTTACTAAATTGGATATTTTAAACGAGGCAAAATTACCACCGTTTACAATTGAAGATGAAACTGACGGAGGTGAAGATATCCGAATGAAATATCGTTACCTAGATATTCGTCGTAATCCGGTTAAAAACAGCTTAGTTTTCCGTCATAAAGTTTCAATGGAAGTTCGTAAATATCTTTCTGACAAAGGATTTATTGATGTGGAAACTCCATATTTAATTAAATCTACTCCAGAAGGAGCGCGTGATTTCTTAGTGCCTTCAAGAATGAATGCAGGACAATTTTACGCATTACCACAATCACCACAAACGTTTAAGCAGTTGTTAATGGTTGGTGGAATGGATAAGTACTTCCAAATTGTAAAATGTTTTAGAGATGAAGATTTACGTGCCGATCGTCAACCAGAGTTTACACAAATAGACTGTGAAATGGCTTTTGTTGAGCAAGAAGATATTTTAGAGATCTTTGAAGGAATGACACGACATTTATTAAAAGAAATAAATGGGGTAGAAGTAGATAAATTCCCAAGGATTTCTTTTGATGATGCCATGCGTTTATATGGTAATGATAAGCCAGATATTCGTTTTGGAATGCAGTTTGGTGAATTAAATGAGGTTGCACAACACAAAGAATTTAAAGTGTTTAATGATGCTGAACTCGTGGTTGGTATTGCTGTACCAGGAGCTGCATCATACACCCGTAAAGAAATTGATAAGTTAATAGAATGGGTAAAGCGTCCGCAAGTAGGTGCTTTAGGAATGGTATATGTGAAGTGTAATGAAGATGGAAGCTTTAAGTCATCAGTAGATAAGTTTTATGACCAAGATGACTTGGCAAAATGGGCTGAAGCTACAGGAGCAAAAGTGGGAGACTTAATTTGTATCTTATCAGGAAACACAAATAAAGTAAGAGCTCAATTATCGGCATTACGTATGGAAATGGCTGAACGTTTAGGGTTACGTAAACCAGACGAATTTGCACCATTATGGGTAGTTGATTTCCCATTATTAGAATTAGATGAAGAGACTGGACATTACCATGCAATGCACCATCCGTTTACATCACCAAAACCAGGTCAATTAGCATTATTAGATACAAATCCAGGAGCTGTAAAAGCAAACGCTTATGATTTAGTATTAAACGGAAATGAAATTGGAGGAGGATCTATCAGAATTCATGATAAAGAAACACAAGCTATTATGTTTAAGCATTTAGGATTCACTCCTGAAGAAGCAAAAGCTCAGTTTGGGTTCTTAATGGATGCTTTTGAATACGGTGCACCACCACATGGAGGTTTGGCATTCGGTTTAGATAGGTTAGTTGCAATTTTAGGTGGGCAAGAAACCATTCGTGATTTTATTGCGTTCCCTAAAAATAATTCAGGTAGAGATGTAATGATAGATGCTCCAGCTACTATTGATAAACAACAATTACAAGAGCTAAGTATACAACTAAACGTACAAGAATAAAATATTTTATTTTAGACGATAATTAAAATCCTGTACAACATTGTGCAGGATTTTTTGTTATTTTTAATATGCTTGAAAAAAAGATATGATAACATCTAAAAACATACTAAAACAAATACTTATTTGGCGTTACAAACACTTTTCAGAACGTCAGTTTATTTACATTTTAAGTGTTTTAGTTGGTTTTTTAGCTGGGTTAGGCACATTAGCGTTAAAAAACTTAACTTATTTTTTTCATTGGGTATTAGAGGGTAATTTAATTAAAGAATATCATTATTCATTATATTTTTTATTCCCAATTATCGGATTGTTTTTGGTCTATGCAATTAAAAATTATTTGCTGCAAAAAGAAATCGGGCATGGTATTTCTACTACTTTACGGTCTATATCTACTAAAAACGGAATAATAGAACAGTATAAAATGTATGCATCATTAATAACTGCACCTATAACAGTTGGTTTTGGAGGTTCTGTAGGGTTACAAGGACCTGCGGTAAGTACAGGTGCAGCATTGGGTTCTGGAGTAGCTCAATTGTTTCATATGAACATGAAAACAAGAATGTTATTAATTGGTTGTGCAACAGCCGGTGCTATGTCATCTATGTTTCAAGCACCAATTGCGGCTATAATTTTCGCGGTAGAAATATTTAGTTTAGATATGGCTTTTGGATCTTTAGTTCCGTTACTATTAGCATCGGTTGCAGCAGTAATTACGTCGTATTTCTTTTTAGGACATGATGTGCTTTTTGGAGTAACATTGCAAGATACGTTTCAGATTAATGACTTACTTTTTTATGTACTTTTAGCAGTGTTTACGGGATTTGCATCTGTGTATTTTTCAAAAATATACTTTAAGATTATTAATTTTTTTAAACGATTTTCATCGCCTTTCAAAAGGTTAATTTGGGGAGGTTTAGCTATTGGTTTGCTATTGTTTTTAATTCCGCCCTTATATGGTGAAGGTTACGGAATAATTAATAACCTTTTAACCAATAATTCTGAGGCAGCCTTAAAAGATTTACCATATAATATTGATTTTTCAAATGTTTGGATGCTCATCATTTTTTTACTCTTAATTGGTGTTTTAAAAGTGGTAGCAATGACAACTACCTTTGCTGCAGGTGGAGTTGGAGGTATCTTTATTCCAACACTAGTTATGGGAAGCGCATTAGGAAATGTATCAGCAAAAATCATCAATCAGTTTGGCTTTTCGGTGTCTGAAACTAATTTCACACTTATAGGTATGACCGGATTGATGGCAGGTGTTTTACATGCTCCGCTAACAGCAATCTTCTTAATTGCGGAAATTACTGGCGGATATGATTTATTTGTTCCTTTAATGCTTGTAGCTGCTATTTCTTACGCAATTACAAAGTACTTTATAGAAAACTCTATTTATACCGTAGAATTAGCTGAAAAAGGTGAATTAATCACTCATAATAAAGACAAAAATGTTATGATGATGATGGATATGGAAAAAGTAGTTGAAACAAACTTTATTAGTATTCATGCAGAAATGACTCTTGGAGAAATGTTGCAAGAAGCAGTTGCGGTATCAAGTCGAAATATATTTCCAGTAGTTGATAAAGAGGATGCTTTTTTAGGAATAGTTCTATTAGATGATATTAGGCCAATAATGTTTGATCATACATTGTACACTAATGTAAAAGTTGTTGACTTTATGAAAAGTGCACCAGCTTTGATTTTTAAAACAGATACAACAGAAATAGTAATGGATAAATTTAAAGAAAGTGGTGCTTGGAATTTACCTGTTGTTTGCAATCAAAATAAATATGTTGGTTTTATTTCAAAATCTAAATTATTATCAGCGTATCGTGCAAAACTACTTGAGGTTACGAATTCGTAAAAAAAGAAACTACTTTGTCAGGAAAATCAGTAAAACAACCATCTGCATTGGCATCAAAAAGTAAAACTTTAACCATTTCTTCAAATGAAGAGAATTCATCTAATTGATCAGATCTAAACGTATACGGATGTACTTTTAAACCTAGTTCATGTGCATTTTTAACTAAATCTGTAAATTGCCATTTGCCGTTAACTTTTTTGTCTAAAATTTGCTTGTACCAAGGTCCAATTCCATCAGCATAAACAGCGTAATAATTTAACTGATTAACTTCTTCTGGAAATTCTATTAATTGTACTAAAAATAATTCCGATTTTAAATCTCTACGTATTCTTTGAAGTTCGATTGCATCAAAACATTGAAAAATACACTGATCATCTTTATCTTTATAACCATAGCTATTTAAAATGCGTAATGTGATCTTGGCAATGTCTTTTCCGTTTTTATGATGAAATGCAGGGTCTTTTATTTCTGGGTATATTCCTATTTCTTTACCAGTACTTTTATTTAACCCTTGTATCAGTTCTATTTCTTGAGCTAAAGAATGAAGTTTAAACGTACTTTTCCCTTTTGGAAAACGATCTTGGTAAAATTGTTTACCCGTTTTAGGGTCAAATCGTTCTGTAACTGTTAAGGTTTGTAGTTCATCAAAAGTAAAGTCAATAACATAATACCTACCATCTGGTCTTTTTCTTCTTGGATATTTTACAGCTACATTGGTTACATCATCTAAATAAATATCATGAATTACAATGGGTACATTGTCTTTACTTAATACTAAATCTTGTTCAATATAATCTGGGTTCATGGCATATGCCATAGCTTTTGCTTCCATTGTATGCTCTGGTAGGTAACCTGAAGCACCTCTGTGTGCTACTACTATTTTTGATTTCATAGAGAACAATTTAGTTTGTTGTTTACATTTTGTGAATAGAGAAATAATTATGGTTACAAATGCTAAAAACCTCATGTTATAAATAAACTTGTATTGTGATTGCTATTACGGTTATTGTAGTGATAATAATTAATAACGGAGTTACAAATTTTAACCACTTATCGTATCCTATTTTAACTATAGCTAAAGAAGCTAAAATCAAACCTGTTGGATTGATAAAAGCAAATATTCCTAAACCATATTGATACGCATTAACAATAACTTCTCTACCAACTCCAACAGTATCTGCTAAAGGTGACATAATAGGCATTGTTAGTACCGCCATACCAGATGAACTTGGTATAAAAAACGATAATCCAGCATATATAAATAGTAAAACGTTTGCAAAAATAGCTTTAGGCATTCCGCTAGTAAAATTACTAGCGTGGTATAAAATAGTGTCGCTAACCAATCCGTCGTTCATTAAAACAGAAACTCCTCTGGCTATACCAATAATAAAGGCAACACCTAATAAATCACCAGCACCTTTTATAAATTCATTTACAAAAACTTGTTCTTTTATTTTAGCAACAAATCCTATAATTATAGCGCCTAATAAAAAAACAACTGTCATTTCTTCAAACCACCAACCCAGCTGAGATACTCCATAAATCATGCTTAAAAAGCATAATGAGAAAACAATTAATATGATTTTAAATTGATTTGTTAAATGAAGGTTTTGATTGGTATTTGCACGAAATATTTGTTCAATTTCTTCTTTTTGGTCATATATTAACGAATAAGAAGCATCTTTTTTTACTTTATTAGCATATCTTAATATGTAGATAACTGTAATGGTTAAGCCAATTAAATACAATAAAACCCTTCCATAAAACCCGGTAGTCCAATTAATACCCGCGGCATCTGAAGCTATAATTACACTAAACGGATTTACAGTAGAAAACATTGTTCCTAAAGATGATCCTGCAAAAACACACGCTAAGGCTACCATTGCGTCATATTCAGCAGCTAAAAAAATTGGAACTAATATTGGGTAAAATGCAATAGTTTCTTCAGCCAAACCAAAAGTTGTTCCGCCAATACTAATTAAAAAAGTTACGGTAATAATTAACCAGTATTCTTTACCATGAAGTTTTTTAGCTAGCCAAGTAATACCCGCATTAAAAGCACCAATATGGTTCATAATACCAATAGTACCACCTAAAATTAACACAAAAAGTATAATATCAGAAGATTCAATTATTCCTTTAATAGGTGATTTTATAAATTCGAAAAAGCCTTGTGGTTGTGCTTTAATTTTTTGATACGTTCCTGGTACACTAATAGGTTTTGAAATATTCCCACTAGTAAACTTATGTAAAGGAATATTAACATTTAAATTGGCTAAAGTTTTATCGGTAGCGGGCAATTCTTTAACAGTTTCTAAACTAGTATATGTGAAAGTTTTAGAAGATGAGTTGTATTGTAAAGAATCAAATTTACCAGCTGGAATTAACCATGTTAGTAATGCAACTATACCTGCTATTATCAATAGAATGGTTTGTGGAGTAGGAAGTTGCAGTTTTTTCAAAACAATTAAGAATATATTCGTTTTCGTTTTGATAAAAATAAAAAAAAGCATCGATTACCGATGCTTTTTATCAATTTTTTAAACAGTTTTTAATAGGCTCTTTTATTATTTCCTTCATAAAAGTTTATAAATGCCTCATTTACAACCCTATGTCCTCCATCGGTTGGGTAGTCTCCTGTGAAATACCAGTCTCCTGTATGTTTAGGGCAAGCTTTATGTAAACCATCAACTGTTTGATATATTACTTCAACTTCTGCTTTTATCGATGAGGTTTTTAACATTTCAGCAATTTTTGAAGAAATTTGTTCGTTAGTAAATGGTGCGTAAATTTCTTTAACAAAGTTAATAATTTCCTTATCCTCTTTGTTTTGTTGTGCTTTACATTTATTGTAAACATCGTCTACAATTTGGTATTGATTTGTTTCTTTTAACAACTCTAATGCTGCTTTAAAGGCAATAAAATCTCCAATTTTTGCCATGTCTATACCATAACAATCTGGATATCTAATTTGTGGTGCTGATGATACTACTATGATTTTTTTAGGAGATAAACGATCTAGAATTTTAATAATACTCTTTTTTAAAGTAGTACCACGTACAATACTATCGTCTATAATAACTAAGTTGTCTGTAGATTTTACAACTCCATAAGTAACATCGTATACATGAGCAACTAAGTCGTCTCTACTAGTATCATCAGTAATAAAGGTTCTTAATTTTGCATCTTTGATAGCTATTTTTTCAAAACGAGGACGTTCTGATAAAATTTCGGTTACTTTTTCTGCAGATAATTTGGTACCTCCTGCTAAAATTTTTGCTGTTTTTTGCTGATTTAACACATCTTCTGCAGATTCCATCATGCCATAAAATGAAGTCTCAGCAGTGTTAGGAATGTAGGTAAATACTGTATTAGAAATATCATCATCAATAGATTTCAAAACTTCTGAAAATACATTTTTACCTAAGTTTTTTCTTTCTTGATAAATATCTGCATCACTTCCTCTTGAAAAGTAGATACGTTCAAATGAACATGAGCTTTTATCTCTCTTTTTTAATACTCTTTCTAAAGATGTTTTTCCATTCTTTTTAATGATTAGAGCTTTACCTCTTGGCAATTCTTTAATCGTGTTTATAGGAACGTTAAATGTAGTTTGAATTACAGGTCTTTCTGAAGCTACAACTACAACTTCATCATCTTCATACCAAAAAGCGGGTCTAATACCAGATGGATCTCTTAATACAAAAGCATCTCCATGGCCTAATAAACCTGCCATAGCATAACCTCCGTCCCAGTTTTTAGAAGAACGTTTTAAAATACGTTGGATGTCTAAATGTTCTTCAATAAAAGGAGAAGCTTCTTTTTTATTAAAACCAGCAGCTTTAGCTTGTTTGTATGTTTGTGCAACTTCATCTTCTAAGAAATGACCAATTTTTTCCATTACTGTAACGGTATCAGTTGCTTCTTTTGGATGTTGACCTAACGTAATTAACTCTTCCATTAATTGTTTAGAGTTTGTCATGTTAAAGTTACCAGCTACAATAAGGTTTTTATGCTTCCAGTTGCTTTGGCGTAAAAAAGGATGCACGTTTTCAATACTATTTCCACCAAAAGTTCCGTATCGAACATGTCCAAGAAATAAATTACCTATGTAAGGCATGTTTTCTTCTTGCCATTCTACATCATCTATTTTTTCTGGCATTTTGTCAAAAACACCATTAATTCTATCATTAATTTGACTAAAAATATCTTGAATTGGCTGTGTTTTGTTAGAACGCACTCTGCTTATATAACGAGTACCTGGAGATACATTAAATTTTATACTGGCCAAACCAGCACCATCTTGACCACGATTGTGCTGTTTTTCCATTAATAAATACATTTTGTTTAACCCGTAGAAAGCAGTACCGTATTTTTCTTTATAATATTGCAAAGGTTTTTTTAATCTAACCAGTGCAATACCGCACTCATGCTTTAAAGTGTCGCTCATTATAATTTAGTTGTGTTGTGTGTTGTTGTGTTTATTTTATATTAAAAATCCGCACACAAAGGCGCGGATTTTTTTATGATAATTCGATATCAAATTGCGTTAAATCTTTAAACGCTTGTAATCTTGTTGCTACTTCTTGCTCTGTTAGTTCTTCCATGCGTTGTGTACCAAATTTCTCTACACAAAAAGAGGCAAGGTTTGAGCCATAAATGATTGCATTTTTCATGTTTTCAAAAGAAATATCTTCTGTTTTTGCCAAATAGCCACAGAAACCACCTGCAAAAGTATCGCCCGCTCCTGTTGGATCATAAACCTCTGCTAACGGTAATGCTGGTGCAAAGAACATGTTTCCGTCATTAAATAATAAAGCTCCGTGCTCTCCTTTTTTAATAACTACATATTTTGGACCCATTTCATGAATTTTCTTAGCAGCATTTACTAAAGAATATTCTCCACTTAATTGACGAGCTTCTTCATCATTAATAGTTATTACATCTACTCGTTTTAATACTTCGTGAAGATCGTTTAAAGCAATATCCATCCAAAAGTTCATAGTATCTAATACTACTAACTTTGGTCTTTCAGTCATTTGGTCTAATACAGAAGCTTGTGTTAATGGGTGTAAATTACCTAACATAACAATAGGAGCGTCTTTAAAAGAATTAGGAACAACTGGTTGGAAATGCTCTAAAACATTAAGTTCAGTTACAAGCGTATCTCTTGAGTTCATATCGTTATGATATTTTCCACTCCAGAAAAAAGTTTTACCGTCTTTTACAATTTCAATCCCTTCTGTATTGATGCCTTTACCTTCCATCATATCTAAATAGTCTTGAGGAAAATCTCCTCCAACTACAGACACAACACCAGTTTTTACGCCAAATTGAGAAGCTGCTAAACCTACAAAAGTTCCAGAACCTCCTAAAATTTTATCGGTTTTTCCAAAAGGCGTTTCAATAGCATCAAACGCCACAGTACCTACTGCTAATAATTTACTCATCTTATAATCTATATTAGTTGGCGTTTTTAATGCCAAATTTTATCAGTAATTTTGTACTCACAAAGCACAAAAATTAATTTAAAGTGCAAAAATAGTTCTAAAAAATGACTATCAAAGAAATACAAGCAGAAATTATTGATGAGTTCTCTATGTTTGAGGATTGGATGGAGCGTTACGAATACATTATTGAATTAGGAAAATCGCTTCCCTTAATAGATGAACAGTACAAAGTAGATGAAAATTTAATTAAAGGTTGCCAATCTAAAGTATGGTTACATTCTGAAGTTAATGATACAGAAATAGCTTATTCAGCAGACAGTGATGCTATTTTAACCAAAGGTATTGTTGCTTTGTTATTAAGGGTGTACTCTAACCAATCTCCTAAAGATATTTTAGAGGCAGACACACAATTTATTGATGAAATTGGTTTAAAAGAACATTTAAGCCCAACCAGAGCAAATGGTTTGGTTTCTATGGTTAAACAAATAAAAATGGATGCATTAGCATTACAAACTAAAATTTCAAATTAAAAATTACTTTGTTAAAGTTGTAAACTTCACGAATACTCACGATTCTGAAGACTTTTTAACAAAACAAGTTATAACTTTTTCTGATAATTCATCAGAAACTAAAGAATATACATACAATAGATAATAATGACTGAAGAGAAACTAGAAGAATTAGGAGACAAAATTGTTCGTGTATTGAAAACAATATTCGATCCAGAAATACCAGTAGATATTTATGAATTGGGGTTAATTTATGATGTATTTGTATCCGAAGAAAATGATGCAAAAATATTAATGACATTAACATCACCTAATTGTCCAGTAGCAGAAACTTTGCCTGTTGAGGTAGAAGAGAAAGTAAAAACTTTACCTGAAATTAATAATTGTGAAGTTGAAATTACTTTTGATCCTACTTGGACTCAAGACATGATGAGCGAAGAGGCTAAATTAGAATTAGGATTACTTTAAAATACACTTATGACTACAGGAATTGATGCCATTGATTTTTATGTACCCAACTTATATGTTGATATTAAAGATTTAGCAGAGTTAAGAAACATATCGTATGAAAAATTAAATAAAGGTCTTGGTTTACGCAAAATGGCAATTCCTGATTGTGATGAAGATACTGCTAGCTTTGCTGCTAATGCTTTATTAAAACTTATTGAGCACAATGATATTGACCCTACTACCATTGGTCGTGTGTATTTAGGTACCGAAAGTGCATTAGATTCATCAAAACCAACAGCTACCTATGCTGTTGAGGTAGTTGAAAAACATCTTGAAAGTAAATACGGAAGTAGAAGTTTCAAAAACTGCGATGTTTTAGACATGACTTTTGCTTGCATTGGCGGGGTAGATGCTTTTCAAAATTGTTTAGAGTGGGTTCAAAATAAACCAGATAGAAAAGCAATTGTGATTGCTTCAGATGTTTCTAAATATGAGTTAAATTCTACAGGAGAATACACTCAAGGAGGAGGTGCTGTAGCAATGCTTATTTGTAATAATCCATCTTTAATTGCTATTTCAGATGTTTGGGGAGTTGCAACCAAAAGCGAAGGTGATTTTTTTAAACCAAGAAGGTCATTTAATAAATCAGATATTATAAATGAATTTTTAACTTCAATAAATGCAGAACCATTATCTGACCACAAATTTCAAGAATTATTAAATTCTGATAGTAGTTTTTGGTCTGATAGCAATGAATTTGTTAAGGTTTACAAAGAAGAACCTGTTTTTGATGGTCAATTCTCAAACCAATGTTATAGTGACAGAATTACCGAGGCTTTTTCACATTTTAATACCCAACAACCAACCAATTTCTTAAAAGATTGGCAACATTTAATATTTCATTTGCCATACGCATATCACGGTAGAAGAATTATTTTTACTAATTGGGTTGAATGGCTTAAAGCTACAAATACATTTCACCTGTTAGAAGATGAAATAGGTAATGATTTTGATGATGTTAAAACATGGAAGAAAGCAGCAGTTAAATCTAAACTATTTTCAGACTTTATTTCACATTCTATTAGTGCTGGAGAATTAGCTTCTTCAGAAATAGGTAATATGTATACAGCATCTATTTTCATGTCATTGTTAAGCATGCTATCCCACCATTATAACACAGAAAATGATATAGTTAACCAAAAAATTGGTTTTATTGCTTACGGTAGTGGTTCTAAATCTAAAGTATTTGAAGGTACTGTTCAAAATAAGTGGAAATCTAAATTAAGTAATATTCAATTATTTGAATATTTAAATAACAGAACTCAAATATCAACTGATGATTATGCTAATATTCATACGTGTGCTATCCACAAGGCAATTGAAAGCAATAATACGGTTAGATTAAAAAGTATAGAAACGGATACAAATATTCAAGGTTTAAGAAGATATTCTTTATAAATTATGGCTGAAGAAATAATTAATAGAATAGCAAATAGTGCTTTAATTACAATTGATTTAGAAGATTTTTATATATCAAAACCAAGAAAAGTATTGGATATTAAAGCGTGGCTTTATGAAGAGTTAATTTTAAGAGAAAAAGACTTTAGAAGTCATGTTTCAAATCATGATTGGTCTCAATATTCAAATTCATTTGTTGCATTAACCTGTAGTTCAGATGCTATAATACCTTCTTGGGCATATATGTTAATTACTGCACAGTTGTCTAATTACGCATCTGAGGTTGTTGTTGGTGATCTTAACTTATTAGAAACTGTAATTTTCCATAAAATTATTAGTGATATAGATGTATCTGTGTATACAAATAAACCTGTAATTATTAAAGGTTGTTCAAATAAGCCAATACCTGAGAGTGCTTATATTTTTTTAATAACCAAATTACAGCCTGTAGTTAAGTCACTTATGTTTGGTGAAGCATGTTCTACTGTACCTTTATTTAAAAAGAAGTTATAAAACTGTGACTTTTTAAATTATTAATTGTCTAAATCTAAGGTATAGCGTAATTTTGCGCATCTAAAATTTTAAAAAATTTAAAAATGAAAAAAGTATTAGCGTTAGCAATTTTATTTGGTGCTTTAACTTTAAATGCACAAGATAAAAAAGAAGAACCTAAAGAAGGATGGAAAAAGAGTGGTAACATTTCTTTCTTATTTAACCAATCTGCATTTAATAACTGGTTAGCAGGAGGTACCAATAATATTTCTGGTACTTTAGGCTTAAACTACGATTTTAATTATGTTAAAGGAGACTGGACATGGGATAACAAAATTATTGCATCATATGGTATCACCAAGTTAAAAGGTGAAGACATGCAAAAAACTGATGACCGTTTTGAATTTAATTCACTAGCAGGTAAAAAAGCATCTGAAAACTGGTATTATTCTGCTTTTTTCAATTTTAAAACTCAAATGTCATCTACAGATGTAAATGGTGTTCAGCAATCTCACTTTTTCTCTCCAGCATACTTCCAATTTGGACCTGGTATGTTATGGAAGAAGAATGATAATTTAAAAGTTAATATTGCTCCAGCTACTTCTAAATTAATCGTAGTACATGATGAGTTTACTGCACAAGATACTCCACAAGCTATTGAAAGTTTTAACGCTGCTGGTGGTTACTTTGGAGTTGAAGCAAATGAAACTTTACGTTATGAATTAGGTGCTGCTGTTAGTGCTTATTATAAGTTTACCTTAATGGAAAATGTATCTGTAGAAAATATTTTAAACTTATATAGCAACTACCTAGAAGATCCACAAAACGTAGATTTAGATTATACAGTAAATGTTGTAATGAAAATCAACAAGTATTTATCGGCTAATTTAGCTTTACAAGCAATTTATGATGATAATGCTTTTAAAGGATTTCAAACAAGAGAAGTATTTGGTTTAGGAGTTAATTACGGTTTCTAATCTTAATTTTATAATATATTTTAAACCTCAAGAGTTTACTCTTGAGGTTTTTTTTATTTTTACTAAAAAATTTATACTAATGACATTACTTATTGCTTACGCAGTTTTATCCATCTTCTTTTCTTTTCTATGTTCAATACTTGAAGCAGTATTACTAAGTGTTACTCCTACGTTCATTAATATTAAAAAGAATGAAGGAAAGTCTTATGCAGATGAATTAGAAGCGTTAAAGAAAGATGTAGATAAGCCTTTAATAGCTATTTTAACATTAAATACAATAGCTCATACTGTTGGTGCTATTTTAGTAGGTGTTCAAGCAGAACAATTACCTTATAAATTTGAGTTTTTAGGCATCAACATGGTTGGTATTGTTTCTGCTATTATGACTATTTTAATTTTAGTAGTTTCTGAAATTATTCCAAAAACCATTGGTGCAACTTATTGGAAATCTCTAGCTAATTTTACTGCTAAAGCTTTAAATGTTTTAATTTTTCCACTTAAATACACTGGTGTATTATGGATGTTGCAGTTAACAACAAAATTAATTGGAGGTAAAGGAGCGCATGGATCTAGTGTGTTGAGTAGAGAAGATTTTTCAGCTATGACTGAAATTGCTGAACAGGAAGGTGTTTTTCAAGAAAATGAAAGTAAGGTAATTAAAAACATGTTAAGTTTTAAAGAAGTTCAAGCGAAGCATGTTATGACACCTCGTACAGTATTAAAAACAGCCGATGAATCACATAGTATTCAATCTTTTTTTAATCAGAATCAAAATTTACGTTTTTCACGTATTCCAGTTTTTAGTTCAAATCCTGATAATATAACGGGCTACTTTTTAAAAAATGAATTACTAGAAGCCATAATAAATGGAAAAGGAGAAGAGCCTTTATCAACAATAAAAAGAACTATTATTATCACTCAAAGAGAAGTTCCAATTCCTGATTTGTTTGAAAAGTTTATTGGACAAAGAGAACATGTTGCTTTGGTTGTAGATGAATATGGTTCTGTTAGTGGTTTGGTAACACAAGAAGATGTTATTGAAACTTTATTAGGCCTTGAAATTATGGATGAAAGCGATAATGTTGCCGATTTACAGAGCTTAGCACGTAAAAGTTGGCTTCAGAGAGCAAAAAAACTAGGTTTATTGGAAGATAATCAAGATGTTGATGGAATATAATAATCATAAAAAAACCGCTGTTTAAACAGCGGTTTTTTTATGATTATATAAAAGTACTAATTATTAATAGTCCAAGAGATATAATATTGTGTTCCAATAGTACCTGTTCCTGGTACACTAACATAATCTTTACCAAGTAAATTAGTTCCACCTACTTTAATAAATGATTTAATTGAAGGAATTGTTAAGTTTAATTGTGCATCTAATACAACTCTTTCTTCAACTAAAGCATCAATAAACCTTGATTGGTATAAAAACTCATCTTGCCATCTACCATCTACTGCAAATCCAAAGTTTTTAAATAGTTTTTCATGACCTAAAGAAGCTTTAATTTGATGTTTAGGAGTGTTAAAAGATGGTTTAAAATCTAAATCATCTGAGTCTACTGAATAGTCAGAAAAAGCATAGCTAGCTCCTAAATCAAAACCTCCTAAAATTTTAGTTCCAAATCCTGCAGAAAACCCATAAGCATCAATTTCTGCATCTGTATTGGTTCTTAAAATATAACGTAAAATATCTTGTTGCGCTACAGCAGCTACAGCATCATTACTGTTAGTGTCATTTACGTCACCGTAAAACGGAGTAAATACCTGTTTAGTTGTAATAAAGTTTTGATGACGGTTATAAAATCCAACCATGTCAAACTCAAAAATATTACTCCCAATTGTAACCGCAGCTCTATAACCAAGTTCAAATGATTGTACTGTTTCAGGCTTAATGAAGTCTACTTGAGCAACTTCTAATAAAGCAGGATTTATTGTTCCTGATGATCTAAACTCATTCTGAAAAGCCTCTACAGAAGATGCAGTATACGAATTATAAAAAGCGTTTTCACCAGTTAATGTAACTGTTTGGTTAGGGTTTGATCTTAACTGTTGCACCGAAACTTCTCTATTCAAGTTTTCTTCTACAGTTCCTAAAAACACCCTGTCTCCTAATTGTAATCCTAAATATTGATCTTGTGATGTAGGGTTACGGAAGGCTGTCTGGAACGCTAATCTGAAGTTATGATTTTTACTTTCTCCAGCTGCATAAGAAACAGTTGCTCTTGGAGAGAATTTACCCTCAAAGTTTTTTGCTTTATCATAACGAACAGTTCCTGTAATCTTTAATCTATCATCATCAAATCTTTTCTGAACTTGTGAATATAAACCATAAGCTCGGTGTCTGATAACATCGTTATCATCTGTGTAAATTTCACCCTGAGAGTCTAATGCGAAACTTCTAAAGCTACCTCCAAATTGTATGTCTGCGAATTCAACAATTCCCGCTAAATTTAAATTGGCATCTACGTGATAATATCCTGTATTATCTCGTAATCTTGCTCCACCGTTGTTAATACTTGTGTTTTTTGCATTCTCTAAGGCAGCTTTATACTGAGGAGACCCTACAAGGTATCTTCCTGTTTCTGCTACCTGTCTTGCAAACGCATGTGCATTTTGTTCGCTTTGCCCTTGGTTTACAGCAGATAAATAAGCAATACCATATTGTCCAAAGTAATCTTCATGGTTTTTCCACTGATTTTCAACAAAAATACCTGCTAATCGTGAGTCAGTTGTTTGACCAGAATCATTATCAGTATAGTAAGCTCTTACAAAATAATTATCATCTTTTATTTCAAACTTATACTGTTGCATAAAACCACCTCGCTGATCATATCTGTTAGAAGCGTGAATAATATTATCAGATACATGTAATTTTGATCCTAAAATGATTTCTGCGTTATCAGTTCCCCAAGGTCTAAAATGTAAAGCACCATCAAAAGTTACATATTTTGTTGTATAGTTATTTAAATCCTTTTCTTCATAACCTACTCTTGATACATTTACATCTTCATCAATACTTTGGTAGGTATTTGCAGGTATTGGAGAACCATCAGGAAATGTAACACCTCTATTTTCAAGGTTTCTAATAATATCACGGAAATTAAATCCAATCTCATCTCCATATACATTTACTCCATCATATCCAGGGTTGTCGGCATGGCTAAACCCATCAATAATTTCTCCACCCTGACCAGTAGTATTTCGCTTGTCAGTAGCATGCCAATCTTCTCCTTTATTATAAACTAAGTTAACTTTGGCAGCAAAACTTTCACTAAATTTTTCAGCCATTCTTACACCAACGTCATAATATCCGTAAGTAGCTCTATTACCTTCATTTTGAACAGTTACTCCTGATTTAGTATACACAGAAATTCCAGTGTCTTCAAAAGGATTTTTACTAGTCATTAATAAGATACCATTAAATGCGTTTGCACCATATAAAGCTGATGCAGCACCTGGAAGAATCTCTACGTTTTTAACATCTAATTCATTTAAACCGAATAGATTACCAAATGAATATTCAAAAGTAGGAATAGAACTTTCGGCACCATCTACTAATTGTACAAAACGGTTGTTTAATGTATTCGCAAAACCTCGATTAGAAGTAACAATTTTAGTATTGTAATTGTTGTCTAAAATGTTAATTCCTTTCAAATTCTTAAGACTTTCATAAAAATTTGGAGAAGCTGTTCTCTTTATGTTTTTAGCACCAATTCTTTCAATAGTTACCGGAGATTCTAAAACTCTTTCAGGTGTACGTGATGCAGATAATACAATCTCATCTAATGCTAAAGCTTCTTTTAATATTACGTTAACTTCATCTTCAGCAGAAGTTATTTCAATAGTTTCTGTTTTATAACCAACAGATGAAACTTGGATTAGTAATGGGAATTTTTTTATTTCTAATTTGAATTCACCATTAAAATCTGATGTTGTTGTACCATTATTAAATCTAACAGTAGCTCCTGGAAAAGGCTCTAAATATTCGTCATAAACCGTTCCTGTAATTACTGATTGTGCACTTAGAATAAATGTGCTTAATGACAGTAATGCTGTGAGTAAAAATCTGGTCATTTTGGCTGTATTTGGTTGTTAATTTTTGTTTAGAAACACAAATTTTAATTATCTTGTAAAGTAAAGTTAATAGGGAATCCATACTTTACAGATGTTGGTTTTCCATCTTTAACCCCAGGGATAAACTTAGGTAAGTTAGAAACTACTCTTGCAGCTTCATCATTTAAAAGCTTAGCTCCCTTAGGTCCTAACGTTTTAATGTTAGAAACATTTCCGTCTTTATCAATGATAAAACGAACCCAAACCTCTCCTTCAATTTTATTTATAGCAGCTTCTGTTGGATAGCTGAAATAATTTTGAATATGTTTGATCATTTCAACGTTAAAACAATCGATTTGATCTTCTTTGTCTTTTCCTTTACAAGAAGCAAACGAAGGTAAATCATCTACTGTGCTAAATTTTTCAGCCATTCTTACTTCTTCTGCTGATAGACTGTTTTTTAACGCAGCAACATTGCTTTTTAAGGTTAATGATTTATCTAAACCTGAGGAAGTATTTGTATTGGCAATTCCTGAAGTGTTTAAATTATCTACACCTGTAGCTAATTGTTTTTTCTGGATAGTACGTTTTTTCAAAAATCTTCTTGAAGCAGAAACATTCACCGAGATTTGTCTTGCTCTTTTACTCTTTCCTTTTTTTGAAGGTTTAATAGTACATTTTGTAATACTATTAAGATCTAACATTGCGCTTTCTTCGGGAGTTTCACATACCTCATTTTTTTGCGCGAACGAAATACTAGTAACAAGTACTAGTACTATTGCAAATATTTTTTTCATGTGTGTGGTAGGTTATACTTTAATATTATCTAAATTTTACTCATTATAACATCTGCAAATATAATGCCATAAAAAAGTATGCAAAAATAATGAGAAAAACAATACTATCAAAAGTTTTTCGTTTTTTTAACGTTAGTTTTCAGGGGTTTAGCTGTATTCTTCATATAAGAAATCGTTATAAGGAAAACGTTGTGTATGAATTTTTCGCACCTCTACGTACACTTTGTCTTTAAAATCTTCTAAATTATCTTTATTTATTGCGGATATGAAAATAGATTCTTTATCAGAATCATTTAACCAAGTTTTCTTCCAGTCTTGTAAAGTATAGTGTTTTTTTGTCTTTTCTGTAGTCAAATCATCCTCTTCAATTGATTCATGTGTATATGCGTCAATTTTATTAAACACCATTAAAGTTGGTTTATCACCACTTTTAATTTCATTTAAAATATTATTTACAGATGAAATATGGTCTTCAAAGTTAGGATGAGAAATGTCAACTACATGAAGTAATAAATCGGCCTCTCTTACTTCGTCTAGAGTAGACTTGAAAGATTCTACTAGTTGTGTTGGTAGTTTTCTTATAAAACCAACAGTATCTGCCATTAAAAAAGGAATGTTTTTAATGACAACTTTCCTGACTGTAGTATCTAAGGTTGCGAAAAGCTTATTTTCTGCAAATACATCACTTTTACTAATTACATTCATCAAGGTTGATTTACCTACGTTGGTGTATCCTACTAAAGCAACTCTAACTAATTTACCTCTGTTTTTACGCTGAACAGCCATTTGCTTGTCAATAGTGGCTAATTTTTTCTTTAGCAACGTAATTTTATCTCTAATTATACGACGGTCTGTTTCAATTTCTGTTTCTCCAGGTCCACGCATACCAATCCCCCCTTTTTGCTTGTCAAGGTGTGTCCACATTCTTGTTAGTCTAGGAAGTAAGTATTCGTATTGTGCAAGTTCTACTTGTGCTTTTGCAGAACTTGTTTGTGCTCTGCTTGCAAAAATATCTAAGATTAAATTTGTTCTATCTAAAATTTTACAATCTAAAATACGTTCGATATTTCTTAGTTGAGCAGGTGAGAGTTCATCATCAAAAATAGCCGTTCCTATATTGTTAGATTCAATGTACGCTTTAACGTCATCTAGTTTTCCTGTTCCTAAGAATGTTTTAGGATTTGGTTTATCTAGTTTTTGAGTAAAACGCTTTACAGGTACACCACCTGCTGTATGAGTTAAAAACTCTAATTCATCTAAATATTCTTCAGATTTAGCTTCATCTTGATATTGGGTTATAATTCCTATTAAAACCGCTTTTTCTGATATGGCTTCTCTTGTTTCTATCATAGTTTACAAAAGTACAAAATTCTTAAATTTGCAACTATGTTTGCTTTGGTTGATTGTAATAATTTTTATGCGTCTTGTGAACGTGTGTTTAATCCTAATTTATTAGGAAAACCTGTTGCTATTTTATCAAATAACGACGGTTGTGTAATATCACGCAGTGATGAAGCAAAAGCTTTAGGTTTACCAATGGGAGCGCCAATTTTTAAATGGAAATCATTTTGC
Source organism: Tenacibaculum geojense (assembly GCF_042676005.1). NCBI lineage: Bacteria > Pseudomonadati > Bacteroidota > Flavobacteriia > Flavobacteriales > Flavobacteriaceae > Tenacibaculum > Tenacibaculum geojense. The sequence continues at coordinate 70,801 of NZ_JBHTJR010000030.1, forward strand.
AAAGCTAATAATGTCAATGTTCTATCCTCTAATTATCCTTTATATGGTGATATGAGTGATCGAGTAATGAGTATTTTATCTCAGTTTACTCCTGATATTGAAATTTATAGTATTGACGAATCTTTTCTTGAATTTAAAGGTTTTGATGGTTTTGACTTTTCAGATTATGGCCAGCAAATTCGTCAAAGAATACTTAAATGGACTGGAATACCAACTTGTGTAGGTGTTGCTCCTACCAAAGCTCTTAGTAAAGTTGCAAATAAAATAGCACGATCAAATATCAAGAAATCAAAAGGTGTTGTTGTAATTAATTCTGATGAAAATAGAATTAAGGCGCTTCAATGGCTACCAATCGAAAAGGTTTGGGGAATAGGTCACAGACTGCAAAAAAAGTTGAAAGCTAAAGGTTGCAGTACGGCTTATGATTTTACTATGCTTGATAGTGAATGGGTGCGAAAAACTTTTTCAATAACCTTATGGAAACTTCAGCAAGATTTAAAAGGCATATCTGCTATTAGTTTAGATGAGCCACAAACCAAAAAAGCCATCGCTACCACGCGTAGCTTTGAACAATCTGTTACTGATATTTCATACATAAAAGAACGTGTATCAACATTTGCAGTTACCTGTGCTGAAAAGATGAGAAAACAAAATAGCAGTTGTCATATGGTAATTGTTACGCTAAGAAGTGATTCATTCAGAAAAGAATTGGAGCAACATAGAGTAAGTAGAACTGTAATTTTACCACATCCAACAAACTCTTCTTTGGTAATCGCTAAAAGTGCTGTTACGGCTTTAGATAGTATGTTTAAACAAGGGGTTCATTATAAAAAAGCAGGTGTAATTGTTACTGGACTTGTGCCTGATGATAATTTTCAATTAGATTTATTTCTTTCTGAAAACCCTAAGCATAAGCCTCTAATGAAAACAATCGATTTAATCAATAAAAAATATAAGGCAAATACTATTAAATTAGCAAGTCAAGATTTAAAGAGAACATGGAAGATGAAACAGAATCATCTTACTCCAAAATATACCACTAATATTAATGATATCTTTATCGTAAAATGAATATGCAATCTCAAAATTTAATTTTTTTCACCCCCAAAAACATTTTTAGCGAAGGAGCTATTTTTTTTGATACCGGAATTTCTGCCGGTTTTCCTTCTCCAGCAGATGATTTTAAAGAAACAAGAATTTCTTTAGATGAAGAACTTATAAAGAATAAAGAAGCTACTTTTTTTGCTAGAGTAAGTGGACAATCTATGATAGGCGCAGGTTTAGATGACAATGATTTATTAGTTATTGATAGAAGCATTGAGCCTACTGATAATAAAATTGCTGTTTGTTTTTTAGATGGTGAGTTTACAGTAAAACGTTTACGAGTTGAAGGTGAAAATGTATGGCTACAACCAGAAAATCCTAATTATCCAGTAATTAAGATTACAGAAGACAATAATTTTGTTATTTGGGGTATCGTAACCAATGTAATTAAAAGAGTTTAAATGTCTAAATGTAAACGTAAGAGCATTCACACCGTTGCTTTTTATAATGTTGAAAATTTATTTGATACCAAAAATGATCCTCTCAGAAATGATGATGATTATACACCGGCTGGATCTAGACGTTGGAGTTTAAAAAAATACCATCACAAACTAAGAAAATTAGGTTCAGTAATAAGTCAAATAGGAAAAAATGTTTCTGCATACCCTCCAACATTAGTTGGCTTAGCAGAAGTTGAAAACTCCACTGTTGTAAATGATTTAATGAATAGTAAGTATTTAAAAAAGTATCATTATGATTATGTTCATTACGAATCTTCTGATGAAAGAGGTATTGATGTAGCATTGATGTACAATAAACAATTTTTTGAATATTTATCATCAAAAACATATCAGGTTTTACTTTTTGATGAAGAGGGAGCTAGGGATTATACAAGAGATATTTTACTAGTTAGCGGCAATTTAAATGGAGAATTGGTTCATATAATTGTTAATCATTGGCCATCAAGAAGAGAAGGTGAAGAGAAATCTGAGTATAAAAGAATAGAGGCAGCAAAGGTTGTTCGTAACATCATTAATGATTTATCCGATAAAGTTTCAAATCCTAAGATTGTAATTATGGGTGATTTTAATGATAATCCTGATAATTTAAGCATCCAAGAACATTTAGTTGATGGATCTCTGTACAATCCAATGAATTCTCTGTTTAAAAAAGGCCAAGGAAGTTTATCTTATAATGGAAAATGGAATTTATTTGATCAAATTATTTTTTCAAAAAACTTTTTTAATTCAAATGAATCGATTCACACCTTTATAAGAGCAGAAATATTTAAGCAAGAGTGGTTAAAGGTTTTTAAGGGTAAATTAAAAGGTAGTCCATTTAGAACCTATATTGGTCCGTGGTATAAAGGAGGATTTTCTGATCACTTACCAGTTTATGTTTATTTTCAGAAAGACATTTAAAAAAAACCGATACTAAAATGTATCGGTTTTTTTATATAATTTATTTATTAATTACTCAACAGTAACAGATTTAGCCAAGTTTCTTGGTTGATCAACATTTTTACCTAACATTACCGCAATGTGATATGATAAAAGCTGGAAAGGAATTGTTGTTAATAAAGGGGTAAATGCTTCTTCAGTTTCAGGGATTTCAATAACATGATCTGCTATTTCTTTTACCGTTTCATCTCCTTCAGTAACAACTGCAATAATCTTACCGCTTCTCGATTTTATTTCTTGTATATTACTAACTACTTTTTCATAATGACCTTTACGTGTAGCAATTACAAAAACAGGCATGTTCTCGTCAATTAAAGCAATTGGTCCGTGTTTCATTTCTGCAGCAGGATATCCTTCTGCATGAATGTATGAAATCTCTTTAAGTTTTAAAGCTCCCTCTAAAGCTACGGGGAAGTTAAACCCTCTACCTAGGTATAAGCAATTAGTAGCGTCTTTGTAGACTTTTGCTATTTCTTGAACTTGATCATCTATTTTTAGCAACTGTTCAACCTGTTTAGGTATTTGTTGCATTGTTTGTAAATAGGTGTTTACAGCAGATTTAGATAATGTGCCTTTAGCTTGAGCAAGTTTTAAAGCAATTAAAGAAAGTACTGTAATTTGTGTAGTAAACGCTTTGGTTGATGCTACACCAATTTCTGGTCCTGCATGAGTATATGCACCAGCATTAGTTTCTCTAGCTATAGATGAACCAACAACATTACAAACACCAAAAACAAATGCCCCTTTAGATTTTGCTAATTTAATAGCAGCTAAAGTGTCTGCTGTTTCTCCTGATTGAGAAATAGCGATAACAACATCTTTTGGAGTTATAATAGGGTTTCTGTATCTAAATTCAGAAGCGTATTCAACTTCCACAGGAACCCTTGCTAAGTCTTCAAATAAATATTCACCAACTAAACCTGCATGCCATGAAGTACCACAAGCAACAATAATAATTCTGTCAGCATTTAAAAACTTAGACATATTATCATCTACCCCTGCCATTCTTATAATGCCTTCGTCAGCGAGCATTCTACCTCTGTAGGTATCTGTTATAGCTTTAGGTTGTTCGTAAATTTCTTTTAACATAAAATGGTCGTAACCGGCCTTTTCTATTTGGTCTAAGCTTAATTGTAGCTCTTGAATATTGGCATCAACTAGTTTATCTCCATCAATTTTACGAACTTTAATTCCTTTATTCTTCTTTATTATTGCTAGTTCACCATCTTCAAGGTATACAGCATCTTTAGTATACTCTATAAAAGGTGAAGCATCAGAAGCAACAAAAAACTCTTCGTTATTTTTACCAATACCAATAGCTATAGGACTTCCTAAACGAGCAACAACTAATTCATTAGGTTTGGTTTTATCAAAAACAGCAATAGCATATGCACCAATAACGTTGGTTAGTGCTAATTGAACTGCTTTTCCAAGTTTACACTTTTCCTTTTTCTTAACCTCTTCAATAAGGTTAATCAAAACTTCAGTATCTGTATCACTTTGAAATTCATAACCACGTGTAATTAACTCTTTTTTAATTGTATCGTAGTTTTCAATAATACCATTATGAACAATTACTAAATCACCAGATTGAGAAAAATGAGGATGCGAGTTAACGTTATTTGGAACTCCATGAGTAGCCCAACGTGTATGACCGATTCCTATTGTTCCTTTTTTTAGTTGCTCATCTTTGTTAGTTATAACTTCTAAGTCAGCAACTTTACCTTTTGTTTTTGATAAGTGCATTAACTCACCATCATACATCATGATTCCTGCACTGTCATATCCTCTATATTCTAACCTTTTTAACCCGTTTATTACAATTGGGTAGGCGTCTCTTTCTCCTATATATCCTGTTATTCCACACATAACAACCTTATTCTGAATATGAAATGATTAATTTAGCTCTTTTGGATCCGTTTTCTTGTAGGTGATTTAATAAACGTACAGATCTTGGATTCCAATTATATGTTTTAACGATGGTATCTAATGCGTTGTTTGAAAAAGGCACGTCAGTATCTACATTGTATACCTTCAAAACTAAATTAGGATTAGTATTTATTTCTCCACTAAGTAAATCAGATATGTAGTCTCCTATTCTAATTTCATATTTTTCAGGGTTATCATCAGTATCATATTGTAGAGCGCCACCAAAGAAAGAAGATTCTGAGTAAGCATCTTTTATATGAGATCCTGGGTTTCCTTTTTTGTAAGCAAATAAACGTAACGGAACATCCTCTGTATCTTGATTTTCATCAATGTAAAAAGTAAGTAAAGCATCATTAATTAACCAGTCTTTACCTCTAAGTTCTGCTAGTTTTTCATCATCTAAAATTTTAATTTCAGCCATGGTTCCTGCTGTACCCTGAATCATAAATGTGTTATTAGGTACAGTTGTTGATGCATTTGTCATTTTATAATGACTATTTCTTACTCCACTTAAAGGGAACGAATATTTGGTAGGAATACTGTCTTTGTAAACACGTTCGGTTTGTCCTTCTACTTCTTCCATTCTTGTAATGTTGTAGTAAAATTCTAAACGAGCATTTGTTAAAGATAATGGCACCATACTTCCGTTGGTTCCTTCTGCTTTAATAATTACTCCTCTAAAGTAGTTTTGAAACTCTTCACTACCTTCAAATTCAGGATCGTTAAATTTATCCCAGAACAATTCTTTCATTCTATTCTTATCAAGAGGAATAGCTAAAAAAGGAACGCTGTTTTCTTGCTTTATAGTGTCATTAAAAACAATACCTGTACTTAAGGTTCTTGTAAATTCAACGATAGTATCCGTTCCTTGTGGTTTAAATTCATAAACTGAATTATCTGTTAAGTTTTCAATATCATCATATTCTTGGTTGGATTGAAAACTGTTAAACTCACTTGGGTCGTTAGGATTTAAAGTGTTTAAGAATGTGTTATTTCTTAAAACACTTAAGTTTACAGCGGTATTGTTATCTCCTAATAATGAATCTAGATCAAATACGGGTCTTCCATCTGCTAAATTTTCTAATTTAGTTGAAGCATATGGAATGGTCAGTACAACATGATCAAGAGTGTAGATAGAATCTATACTATCTAACGTAGATATTTGCTCATTTCGTAAAGCTGATAAATAACCAATTTGACTTACTATAGATGCTTCAATAGTTTTTGCTTGAGGTTTATTGTAAACTCCAAGTAAATACTCACCTAATGCCCCAATACCCACATTGTCTGCTCTTACAGATTCAACATCTAAAGGAGTTATTTCAATTTCTATAGTGTCTTTACCAGTGCTGAATTGGCTGTTGTCAACAACGCTACTTCCTACGTCTCTAAAATCTTTTTCACACGAAATACTTAAAGATAATAGCGCAACAAAGGCAGCTGAGTAAAATATTTTTTTCATTTAGTGATTTCTAAATTATTCGGTTATACCTAAAACGTCTTGTTTGTAAAAGTTTAAATAGGCTTCGTTTAGCAATTCTTGTTCTTGATAACTTAATACTTTAACTCCGCTTTTTTCAATGAATTGTTCTAATTCATCATCGTAAGATTCACTACCTTTTATAATGGCATCTGAATTTTCTACAGCGGTTTTTAAAATATTAATATGATTTGGAGTAGCTAAAGATGCAGATTTTTTAGTGTCAACTTTGTCAAAAGTTACTTTGTTAACAAGATCTTCATTTAGGTTACCCTCAAATTCATTATTATATAAAGAAGTTACAATTTTACTTTCAGCAAATAAAGGCTCTTCTTTGTAATATTCTTTTAAGTAAAGAGGTAATAAAGAAGCCATCCAACCATGAACATGAATAATATCTGGTGCCCAGTTTAATTTTTTCACAGTTTCCACAACACCTTTAGCAAAGAAAATCATTCGTTCGTCGTTGTCACTAAACAATTGATCGTCTTCATCGGTATACATGGCTTTGCGCTTAAAATATTCATCGTTGTCAATAAAATATACCTGCATGCGCTCTTTTGGAATTGAAGCAACTTTAATAATCAGCGGCATATCCATGTCGTTAATTATTAAGTTCATTCCTGAAAGTCGAATTACTTCGTGAAGCTGGTGTCTGCGTTCGTTAATAACACCAAAACGAGGCATAAAAATTCTAGTTTGTACTCCTTTTGAGTGTGCAAATCTTGCAACGTTGAATGCGGTAGATGATAATTCTGTTTCTGGTAGGTAAGGAACCACCTCTGAAGAAACATACAATATTCTCTTATCCTTCATAAGAATAGAAATCTTTTTTATAAAGACGCAAAACTACGAAATTTTATGCTAAAATCCTGTTAAATTGCTAATTTTGCATTTTATTTAAGAAATCTATAATGAAGATATTCGATTCTAAATCTGATGTTGAAAATTATCTGTCAGAATTAAAAAATGATAATAAAACCATCGGGTTTGTACCAACAATGGGAGCTTTGCATCCCGGGCATTTGTCATTGGTTAAACGTTCTAAAAAGAAAAATGATATCACTGTGGTAAGTGTTTTTGTTAACCCTACACAGTTTGATAATAAGGAGGACTTAGATAAATATCCTCAAACTTTAAAAAATGACATTAAGTTGTTAGAAAGTGTAGCTTGCGATGTGTTGTTTGCTCCATCAGTTGAAGAAATTTATGAAGATAGAATAGAGGCAGAAAAATTTGACTTTGATGGATTGGAGTTTGAAATGGAAGGGAAGTTTAGAGATGGTCACTTTGATGGAGTAGGAACTATTGTAAAAACATTATTTGAAATAGTAAAACCTAACAATGCTTACTTCGGAAAAAAAGATTTTCAGCAATTACAAATCATAAAAAAATTAGTAGAAAAGCATCAATTACCGGTTAAGGTTAAGGGAATGCCTATTTTTAGAGAAAATGATGGTTTGGCAATGAGTTCAAGAAACACTAGGCTAACAATAGAGCATAGAGAAGCTGCGCCGTTTATTTATAAAACTTTGAAAAAGGCCAAAAAGAAGTTTGGCATAAAAAATGTTGAAGAGATAGAGGCTTGGGTAATGAAACAATTCAAAAAACATCCATTATTAGATTTGGAATATTTTACCATAGCTGATGAATCCACATTAAAAACAATTAAAAATATAGCACCAAATAAAAAATACAGAGCTTTTATTGCAGTTTTTGCAGGTGAAATACGCTTAATTGATAATATGCAATTTAAAATTCAAAACAATTAACAAACAAAAAAGATTAAATTTCTTAAAAATAGTATTTTTGTAGCATGTTAGTACAAGTAGTAAAATCTAAAATACACCGCGTTAAAGTAACTAATGCGGATTTAAATTACATAGGAAGCATCACCATTGATGAAGATTTAATGGATGCGGCCGGAATTATTGAAGGTGAAAGAGTTCAAATTGTTAACAACAATAATGGAGAACGTTTAGAAACTTATGCCATTCCAGGTCCAAGAAAAAGTGGTGAAATCACGCTTAATGGTGCTGCCGCAAGAAAAGTACAAAAAGGAGATGTGCTTATTTTAATTGTGTATGCGTTCATGGAGTTAGAAGAAGCAAAAAAATTCAAACCACAGTTAGTATTTCCTAACGAAGAAAACAACTTATTATCATAGTTTGAATTTATCTGTAAAAAAAATTATAAAAACTATATTGCCTCTCGCTTTGGGAGGTTTTTTAGTATGGTATTCTATCTCAAAAATATCTATTAATACTTTATTGCAGTATTTTAAAGATGCCAATTATTGGTGGATTGCTTTAGGATTGTTTTTTGGAGTATTGAGTCATCTATCAAGAGCTTATCGATGGAAATATTTATTAGAGCCAATGGGATATAAGCCGGATTTTGGAAATAGTACTATGGCTGTATTAGTGGCTTACTTGGTCAATTATGCAGTTCCTAGAGCTGGTGAAGTATCAAGAGCAGCAGTGATGGCTAACTACGAGAGAATACCATTTGAAAAAGGATTTGGTACCATTGTAGCAGAGCGAATTGCAGATTTGTTAATGATGTTGTTAATAATTGTAATTACATTATTTGTTCAGTTTGATTTCATTTATAATTTATTAACTAAAAATGTTAATCCAATTAAAGTAATTGTATTGCTTATAGGCTTGGTTTTAGGCTTTCTATTATTTACACAGTATGTAAAAAGAGCAAAATCAGGTTTTGGATTAAAAATTAAAAACTTTGTAGCTGGTTTAATAGAAGGAGCTACGAGTATTTTTAAAATGAAAAATAAATGGGCCTTTATTTTTCATACCGTATTTATATGGCTAATGTATGTGCTAATGTTTTGGGCTACAATTCCAGCTATAGAAGGTTTAAGTGTTCCTATAGGGGCTGTTTTAATTGGTTTTATAGCAGGTGGTTTTAGTATAGCTGCAACTAACGGAGGGATAGGCTTATATCCTGTTGCTGTTGCAGGTGCTTTTGCATTATTTAATATAGCTGAAGAACCAGCAAATGCTTTTGGTTGGATTATGTGGACTGCTCAGACTGTAATGATAATTGTTTTTGGTGGTCTATCATTTTTAGCTTTGCCCTTGTATAATAAAAATAAATAATAGTTTTAGGGCGTTTTTCAAGCGATCTACTTTTTATATTCGGTTTTTTAAAGTTTAACTTAATCTCCAAAAAAGGATTTAAAGAAAACTTTAAAACTAAACGTAAAAAATATTATTTTCTAATTTTTAATTTCTAATAATGGCAAAAACCAAAACTACTTTTTTCTGTCAAAATTGTGGAACTCAACATGCACAATGGGTTGGTCAATGTTCAACGTGTAAACAATGGAATACGGTAGTTGAAGAAGTACTGCAAAAAGAAGAAAAAAGAAATTGGAAACAATCATCAGAAGCTAAAAAAGTATCAAAACCATTACGTGTTAATGAAATTGTATTAAATCCGGAAGAACGAATTTATACAAATAATGCAGAGTTAGATAATGTATTAGGAGGTGGTTTAGTAAAAGGTTCAGTAACTTTATTAGGTGGAGAACCAGGTATAGGTAAGTCAACACTATTATTACAAGTAGCGCTTACAATTTCACAAAAAGTATTGTATGTGTCTGGAGAAGAAAGCCAGTCTCAAATAAAAATGAGAGCAGAAAGGCTAGATGCAGAAAATTCTAATTGTTTAATTCTTACAGAAACTAATACGCAAAATATTTTTAAAAATATAGAGGAAGTCCAGCCAGATGTGTTGGTTATAGATTCTATACAAACGCTTCATACAAATACTATTGAGGCCTCTCCAGGAAGTATTTCACAAATTAGAGAAACATCGGCAGAGTTGATAAAGTTTGCAAAAGAAACTGCTACTCCAGTTTTATTAATTGGCCATATAAATAAAGAAGGACATATTGCTGGACCAAAAATTTTAGAGCACATGGTTGATGTAGTTTTGCAGTTTGAGGGCGATAGAAATCATACTTATCGAATTTTACGTTCACAAAAAAACCGTTTCGGATCAACCGCAGAACTTGGTATCTATGAAATGTTATCTAATGGGTTACGAGAAGTATCCAATCCATCAGAAATTTTGATTTCCAAAAAAGATGCAGATTTAAGTGGAACAGCTATCGCATCTACCCTAGAAGGTGTTCGGCCTTTAATGATAGAAATTCAAGCTTTAGTTTCAACAGCTGTTTACGGAACTCCACAGAGGTCTACTACTGGCTATAATTTAAAGAGATTAAACATGATTTTGGCGGTCTTAGAGAAACGTGCAGGTTTTAAATTAGGAGCTAAAGATGTGTTTTTAAATGTTACGGGCGGTATAAATGTGGATGATCCTGCTATTGATTTAGCGGTGGTTGCTGCTATTTTATCTTCTAACCAAGATATTGCTATAAATCCAAATGTGTGTTTTGCTGCAGAAGTTGGCTTGGCAGGAGAAATTCGTCCAGTTTCAAGAATAGAACAGCGAATAAATGAGGCTGAAAAGTTAGGATACAAAACAATAGTAGCTTCTAAGTACAATAAAATTTCATCTCAAAACCACAAAATACGCCTTGTTTTAGTGGGTAAAATTGAGGAAGCGTTTGCTACCTTATTTGCATAAAAAAACTCGTTTTAAACGAGTTTTTTTAGATTGTAATTATAATTGGTTTACTTTTTGTTTACCTCTTTAATGTATTTTTCAAGAGCCATTGTCATTGAAGGTGTTTCTGGAGTAGGTGCAGCAATATCTACACGTAAACCTCTATCTTCAACTGCTTTTTTAGTAGTGTTACCAAACACGGCAATTCTAGTATTGTTTTGCTTAAAATCTGGAAAGTTCTGGAATAAACTATCAATTCCAGATGGGCTAAAGAATACTAAAATATCATAAAATACATCTTCTAAATCAGATAAATCACTTACAACAGTTCTATATAAGTCAGCACGAGTCCAGTCAATTTTTAACTTATCTAGTTGTTCCGGAACCTCGGGCTTTAATTTATCAGATGATGGAAGTAAAAACTTCTCATCTTTGTGTTTTTTAATTAAAGCAGTTAGTTCAGGAAAAGTACGTGTACCAACATAAATTTTACGTTTACGGTACACAACATATTTTTGTAGGTAATAAGCTACAGCCTCTGATTGGCAAAAATATTTTAAGCTATCAGGTACAGTATAACGCATTTCTTCAGCAATTCTGAAAAAATGATCTACGGCATTTCTACTGGTTAAAATGATAGCGGTGTAATTTTTTAAGTCAATTTTATTTGCGCGAACTTCCTTTACAGGAATACCTTCCACGTGAATAAAAGAACGAAAATCAACCTTCACTTTTTGTTTATCAGCCAAATCAAAATACGGTGAAGTTTCCGTTTTTGGTTTTGGTTGAGATACTAAGATAGTCTTAACTTTCATAAAACTTTTTCTTTATTTATTTATTGTTTTATAGAGGATTAACAAAGGTGCTAATTCGAGAGTGCAAAAGTACAAAATAAAATAAAACAACTTACGAAAGACTATTTTTTTGTTGTTTAAAAGGATTAAAAAACCTCTGAATAAGCTGATTATCATAACAACCCATAAAAGTAAAACAGGGCTTTTTAACCAGTACAAATGAATTATTAACAACGGAAAAAGCCATAAGCTTAGTGTATATAAGTATCCGTTTTTTGTAAACAAAAAATATCTAATATCTTCTTCAATATCAAAAACATAAGCTAAAGCTTGATTTAATGCTATTTTGATTATGTAATATATTACTACACCTGTTAATAAACTACTAAACACCCAAAAGTTTTGCTGAATATTAAAAAATGGAAGTAAAGAATACCCCGCAATGGTAATAATAATCATACTAAATGAAAATAGTAATAAATGAAACGGAGAGAAAAATGAAGGATTTTCTTCCGCTCTTTTCTCTATAAAACCTTGTGCAAAAAAAGCAACAAAGTAACCATACAAACGTTTGGGTTTGTATAGTTTCATTAGTGCCAATAACATAATAGCTACTAAAAACAACAGGGTAATCCAGTCGTTAGATAAAAAGTTACGTTCTATAGCTTCCATTCAATTAACACAAAATTAGCAATAAATTAGTGTATCTTTGTGCAACTTTTACATGAAATTCTATTTATGTCCGATACGCTAGTTATAATTCCAACCTATAACGAAAAAGAAAATGTTGAAGCAATTATTAAAGCTACTTTTAATCAAGATAAAGCTTTTGATGTTTTAATTGTTGATGATAATTCACCTGATGGAACAGCAGATATTGTAACACAATTACAAAAAGAATACCCTGACAGATTATTTTTAGAAAAAAGATCTGGTAAAAACGGTTTAGGTACTGCTTATATTCATGGTTTTAAATGGGCTTTGCAAAGACACTATGAATTTATAGTGGAGATGGATGCCGATTTCTCTCACAACCCAAAAGATTTAGTAAGACTTTATGAATCATGTACTCAAGATGGAGCAGATGTTTCTGTTGGTTCACGTTATTCTGTAGGTGTAAATGTTGTTAACTGGCCTATGAAGCGTGTATTACTTTCTTATTTTGCATCAAGATATGTACGTTTTATTACCGGAATTCCAGTGCATGATACTACAGCAGGTTTTGTATGTTGGAGTAGAAAAGTGTTAGAAACCATGAATTTAGACAAAATTAAATTTGTAGGTTATGCTTTTCAAATAGAAATGAAGTTTAAAGCCTGGAAACATGGCTTTAGTATTAAAGAAGTATCAGTGGTATTTACAGATAGAACCAAAGGAGAATCTAAAATGAGTGGCGGAATTATTTCTGAAGCTTTGTTTGGAGTTATAAAAATGAAACTAAAAGGATTACCAAAATAACATGACAACATCATTCTTAATTAAAAACGCAAATATTGTTAACGAAAATCAAACTTTTAAAGGCGATGTGCTTATTGAAGGTGAGTTAATAAAAAAAATAGGTACTAATTTAGTAGCACCTGAAAATGCAGAGATTATAGATGCAAACGGAAGTTACTTAATTCCAGGAATGATTGATGATCAGGTACATTTTAGAGAACCAGGCTTAACTCATAAAGCTAATATTGCTACAGAAAGTAAGGCTGCTATTGCAGGAGGTATAACTTCTTTTATAGAAATGCCAAACACGGTACCACAAGCTACTACTCAAAAGCTTTTAGAAGATAAGTTTGAAATTGCCAGTAACACCTCTTATGCAAACTACTCTTTTATGTTTGGAGGAACTAATGACAACTTAGAAGAATTATTAAAAACAGATAAAAAAAATGTAGCAGGTATTAAGTTGTTTTTAGGCTCATCTACAGGAAATATGTTAGTGGATAACCAAGAGGTTTTAGAAAAAATATTTTCATCTACAAAAATGTTAATATCTGTTCATTGTGAAGATGAACAAACAATTAGAGAAAACACAGCAAAATTTAAAGAAGAATACGGAGAAGATATTCCAATTAAATACCATCCAGTAATAAGAAGCGAAGAAGCTTGTTATTTATCTTCTTCAAAAGCTATAGAATTAGCTAAAAAAACAGGTGCAAGATTGCATGTTTTTCATCTTTCTACCGAGAAAGAAACACATTTATTCAGAAATGACATTCCGTTAGAAGAAAAGCAAATTACTGCAGAAGTTTGTATTCACCATTTATGGTTTACAGACGCTGATTATGATAAAAAAGGCACGCATATTAAGTGGAATCCTGCTGTTAAATCTCAAAAAGATAAAGACGGTTTATGGAAAGCTTTATTAGATGATAGAATAGATGTGATTGCTACCGATCATGCGCCTCATACTTTAGAAGAAAAATCAAATGTTTATACCAAAGCACCAAGTGGTGGACCATTAGTGCAACATGCCGTAATTGCTTTATTCGAAAAAGTTAAAGAAGGAGTAATTTCTGTTGAAAAAGTAGTGGAAAAAATGAGTCATAACCCGGCAAAATTATTCCAAGTTGAAAATAGAGGATTTGTTAAAGAAGGTTTTTATGCTGATTTAGTATTGGTAAACCCAAATGATGCATGGACGGTAGCTAAAGATAACGTTTTATACAAATGTGGGTGGTCTCCGTTTGAAGGAACTACTTTCTCTTCTAAAATAACCCATACTTTTGTAAATGGTAATTTAATGTACAATAACGGTGCTTTTAATGAAGAAATTAAAGGGAAGCGATTAACATTTAATAGATAAATGAGAGGTACTAGTTTAATAATTTTTGTTTTTATACTATTGTCTTGTACAAGTAACACAGTATATAAAAAACCAGAAGGTTTAATTCCTAAAGATACTATGATTGCTTTGTTAACAGATATGTACATTGCCTCTGCAGCAAAAAACACAAAAAACAAGTTTTTACAAAATAGAGTTAATTACATGTATTTAGTACATGAAAAGTATGGTATAGATAGTACTCGTTTTGATATGAGTAACACTTATTATACATCTAAAATTGAAGAGTATAACGATTTAATTAAAGAGGTTAAAAAAAGGTTAGAAGCTAAACACGAAGTGTATGTTAAATTAGTGGATAGTTTAGATTCTATTAAACGTAAAAATGTTGTCAAACCTAAAAAAGATACGCTTCGAAGAAAAAAACTTAAAAAAAGTTTAGCAATTCCTAAAAAAATAGATGAAACTGAAGAATTAGAGTAAATATTCTTTGCATACAGTTTTAATAACAATATCAAGGCTCTCAAATGAAAAATTGAGGGCTTTTTTAATTTTTTCTGAAGAATATTCTTCCCTGTTGTGAGATGATTTAGCTGAATTTTTTGTAAGCATAGGGGCTTTACCTGTAATTTTAGTTACTATCCAATCTAAACGCCAAAAGATACTAGTTAATAACGGACTTATTTTTATAGAAGGTCTTTTTACATTAAAAGTATCAGCAATGGTAAAAAATAAGCTTTTAAAAGATTTGTTTTCGGCAACCAAAATAAAACGTTCGTTTTTTATATCAGATTTCATCAGTTGAATCATACTATTAACCACATCTTTTACACCAACAAAACCTGTAACTCCTTCTGTATAAAATTTAAAACCTTTATAAATTTGATCAAATAGCTTACCAGACCCTTCTTTAAAAAATCCTCCACCTAAAATAACACCAGGATTAACAATAACAACATCAACACCTTCTTGACTTGCTCTCCACACTTCCATTTCTGCACCATATTTGGTAATAGCATACCCGTGTTTATTACCATTATCAACCCAATCGTTTTCTTCGGTTACAATGTTGTTATTAATAGCATCTCCAATTGCAGCAATAGAACTAACATAGCATAGTTTTGTTACATTATGAGCGATACAAAAATTAACAATATTAGCTGTGCCTTCAATATTAATCTTTCTCATAGTGAGATAATCTTTAGGATCAAAAGAAACTAGCGCAGCACAATGATAAACTTTGGTAATAGGTTTTGAAAAAACTTCTTGTAATGCAGGAATTTCAGTAATATCTGCTTTTAACCATGATATTTTACTAAACTCTTTTTCAATATTGTTAGTGTAATAAGAAAATACTTTTTTAGTGCTCTGTAGTTTTTCTTCAGATCTGTAAATGGCAAAAATTTGATCATTATTTTGAGTTAAATGATATAATAAATGCGAGCCAACTAAACCGGTACCTCCTGTAACTAAAATCATACTACGAAAATATAATTTTTTTACATGATAAATGTATCTTTGTGAGTCTAAAATTAAACACGATGACCAAGAATTTAGTAGAAGAATTACGTTGGAGAGGTATGATTCATGATATGATGCCTGGAACTGAAGAGCAATTACAAAAAGAAATGACAAGCGCTTATATTGGTTTTGATCCAACCTCAGATTCGTTACATATTGGTAGTTTAGTACCAATTATATTGTTGGTGCATATTGAAAAAGCTGGCCACAAGCCATTTGCATTAGTGGGTGGAGCAACAGGAATGATTGGTGACCCGTCTGGTAAGTCTGACGAAAGAAATCTGCTAGATGAAGAAGCTTTAGCTAATAATGTAGCAGGAATAAAAAGAACCTTAAGTCGTTTTTTAAATTTTGATAATGGTTCTAAAAATTCACCTGTATTGGTAAATAATTACGATTGGATGAAAGATTTTTCATTCATAGAATTTGCACGTGATGTAGGTAAAAGGCTTACAGTAAACTATATGATGGCTAAAGATTCTGTTAAAAAGCGTATTTCTGGGGATGCAGGGAGCGGTATGAGCTTTACAGAATTTACCTATCAGCTAATTCAAGGTTATGATTTTTACCATTTATACAAAAACCACGGATGTAAATTACAAATGGGTGGGTCAGATCAATGGGGAAATATAACTACAGGAACTGAGTTAATTAGAAGAATGACCGATGAAGGCGCTGACAAGGCTTTTGCCATGACGTGTCCTTTAATTACAAAAGCAGACGGTTCAAAGTTTGGAAAATCTGAAGGAGGAAATGTTTGGTTAGATGCTGATAAAACATCAGTATATAAATTTTACCAGTTTTGGTTAAATACTTCTGATGAAGATGCCGAAAAGTATATAAAAATATTTACATTCTTAGATAAAGAAATTATAAATGGGTTAATTGAAGAGCATAAAGAAGCACCTCATTTACGTATTTTACAAAAAAGATTGGCCGAAGAGGTAACAACTTTTGTACATTCTCAAGAAGAATTAGAAAAAGCAATTGCTGCGTCTAATATTTTGTTTGGAAAATCTACTGCAGATGATTTAAAAAGTTTAGATGAACAAACATTTTTAGATGTTTTTGATGGTGTTCCTCAAGCTTCAATTTCTGAAGAAGATATTAATGAAGGGTTAGATATGATTGCAGCATTAGCAGCAAAAACCAACTTTTTAAAATCTAATGGAGACGCAAGAAGAGCTTTAAAAGAAAACTCTATATCTGTTAATAAAGAAAAAGTAAAAGATGATTTTATAATTGCTAAAGATCATTTAATAGCAGGTAAATATGTTTTACTTCAACGCGGAAAGAAAAATTACTTTTTATTAAAAGTATCATAAATAAAAAATCCTTGGCTTAGCTAAGGATTTTTTTTAACTGAGGGAAATATATTGAATTAAGACACTGCTTTTAACTCAAAAGTTAACGGACAGCGTTTACAGTTGATGCCTTTTTTCTTGTATTTATTACAACATTTGCTTTTTGGTTTCAAACAATTGGAAGCACAAGCAGCAGAACAGCCACTTTCTTGCTTAGGAATAGTTACAACAGGTGTTATTTTTTTAACTTGAGGTTGATAAAAAACAATCATATCTATCTAAATATGATGCAAATATACTTATTTTATTTAGAATAAATTAAAATAACATTTTAAATTTCTTTATGTTTTAACAATAAACTGTTAAAAGTCATGTATTACATTAAAATTAGAAGCTATATTTGCGCAAAAATTTAAAATCGGTTGCTTAAAAAGCTTAGCATATATCTATTTACTTGGTTGTACATTATTGCAATGTTACGACCAATTACTCCTTTTGTAGAGTATGCTATAAATTATGATTACATAGCTAAGGTATTATGTATTAATAAAGACAAGCCGGAAATGCAATGTAATGGTAAGTGTCAGTTAATGCAAAAACTAGAACAGCAACAAGAAGACGATTTTAACTCTTTACGAATATCTATAGAAGAGTACCCAATAGGCTTCATTACACTTTTATCTGTAGATACCAATCATGATTTTTATTACACAGATAAAAAAGAGGAATTCTCTTACTCTAACATGTATTCTTTTTTAAAAGAGAACAGTGTTTTTCACCCACCAACAGTTTAAATTTTACATACTAAAACATTTATGTAACTTCTTTTAATAAGAAGTTATAGTCTTATACTATTTTGTGAAAATTAAACTATAACAATGAAAATTTTAAACAAAGTTGCACTACTTTTTGTACTTGCAACTCAAACTATATACGCACAAACTAATCAAGAAACAAATCTATGGAAATCAGGAAGACCTGATGGTCATGCTCCAATAAGTGTGATGGGAGATCACTATCATAATAAAGGAGATATAATGTTTTCATATCGATACATGTTTATGAACATGAGTGATTTATTGCAAAGAACTTCAGCGGTTAATAATTCTTATGCACATGACGCTGGTTATATGGTTACACCATTAAAAATGCCTATGCAAATGCATATGTTAGGGGTAATGTATGCTGTAAGTAACAAGGTTACATTATCTGCAATGATGAATTACATAACTAATAACATGGATTTACAAATGAGAATGCCATCAGGAATGACTAGTAAGTTCAGTACTAAATCTAATGGTTTTGGTGATCTAAAGTTAGGATTGCTTTATAAATTTATTAATAAGAATAAAAACTCACTACATGGTATTGTTGGTTTATCAATACCAACAGGAACTATTGAAGCAGAAGATGAAACGCCAATGTCATCCCCAAATAAAGTACAGCTACCATATCCTATGCAAATTGGAAGTGGTACTTATGATTTGGATTTAGGATTTACTTATTTGGGACAAACTACTGATTTTTCTTGGGGTTCTCAATTAAAAGCAACTTACCGTTTTGGTAAAAACGAATATGAATACTCATTAGGAAATAAGTATAGTTTTAATAATTGGTTTGCATACAAAACTAATAACTGGTTAAGTTTTTCTGGTCGTTTAGAAGGTTTGGTGGTTGAATCAATCAACGGAGCAAATCCTAATCTAATGCCAATGATGGTTACTACAGCAGATACAAGTAATTCTGGTGGAACTTTTATAAACGCAGGTGTAGGTTTTAATATATATGCTTTTAAAGGTAGTTTAAAAAATGTTCGTTTTGGTTTTGAATATGCTTTACCAATATATCAAGAGGTAATAGGTATTCAGTTAGCACAACAACAAACATTTACTGCCGGAATTCAGTATTCTTTATAAGCGTTTAATACATCAAAATATTTTTATGAAAATAAGTTTAATTATTTAGTACTTTAGCTGTAGATAATAATCTAAAAAGTAAAACCCATGAAAAAAGTTGTAGCCATATTGGTATTAGTATTCAGCATGTTTTTAGGAACAAACGTTGTATCAGCACAAGAATTCGAAAAATTAAATAAAAGCCCGATGGACGCTGCTTCATATCCGTCAAGTTATAGAGAAACAGATAAGGTGGTTAAAGTTATTTATAGCCGTCCACAATTAAAAGGAAGAAAGATTAATAGGTTAATTAGAAACGGGAAAATTTGGAGAACTGGTGCAAATGAAGCTACAGAAATTACTTTCTATAAAGATGTAGAAATAGCTGGAAAACCTGTAAAAGCTGGTACCTATACTTTATATACAATTCCTGGTGATGATGAATGGACAATTATTATAAATTCAGCATTAAACGTATGGGGATCATATATGTACAATGAAAGTGAAGATGTAGTAAGAGTAAAAGGAAAAGTAACCAAAGGTCAAGAGAGTTTAGAAGCTTTTTCAGTTGCTTTTACGGGTGAAGATGAAAACTTTACCATGCATTTAGGTTGGGGAACAACTAGAGTTAGTGTTCCTTTTAAAGGATAACAAATAATAAATAAATTAGAAAGCTCCGTATCATTTAAAAAGATACGGAGCTTTTTCTTTTTCATTAGAATAAACGTAAATTTGCCACTTCAAAATAACAAGAGTAATGCAATACAATCACCGAGAAATCGAGAAAAAATGGCAAGAATACTGGGCAAAAAATCAAACATTTAAAGCCAGTAATCAATCAAATAAACCAAAATATTATGTGTTAGATATGTTTCCGTATCCATCTGGAGCAGGATTACACGTAGGACACCCATTGGGGTATATTGCCAGTGATATTTATGCGCGTTACAAGCGTCATCAAGGATTTAATGTATTGCATCCACAAGGGTATGATAGCTTTGGATTACCTGCAGAGCAGTATGCTATTCAAACTGGCCAGCATCCTGCAATTACTACAGAAACCAATATTGCTACTTATAGAAAACAGCTAGATAAAATCGGTTTTTCTTTCGATTGGTCACGAGAAGTTCGTACCTCGAATCCGGAATATTATAAGTGGACTCAGTGGATTTTTATTCAATTGTTCAACTCTTGGTATAATAAGGATACCGATAAGGCGGAAGATATTTCAACCTTAATATCCATTTTTGAAACTAAAGGAAACGCAACTATAAATGCAGTTTCTGATGAAGAGATTACCGTATTTACTGCAGATGAATGGAATAGTTTTTCATCAGTAAAACAACAAGAAATATTATTACAATACCGTTTAACTTATTTATCAGATACAGAGGTAAACTGGTGTCCTGCTTTAGGAACCGTTTTAGCTAATGATGAAATTATTAATGGTGTTTCTGAGCGTGGAGGTCATCCAGTGGTTCGTAAAAAAATGACGCAATGGTCAATGAGAATCACGGCTTACGCACAACGTTTGTTAGACGGATTAAATACCATCGATTGGCCACAACCTTTAAAAGATAGTCAAACCAACTGGATTGGTCGTTCACAAGGAGCGATGGTTTCTTTTGATGTGGATGGGCATGATGCGAAAATAGATGTGTTTACTACACGTCCTGATACTATTTATGGAGTAAGTTTTATGACGTTGGCTCCAGAACACGAG
This sequence comes from Tenacibaculum geojense, assembly GCF_042676005.1. NCBI lineage: Bacteria > Pseudomonadati > Bacteroidota > Flavobacteriia > Flavobacteriales > Flavobacteriaceae > Tenacibaculum > Tenacibaculum geojense. Next base: position 91,326 of record NZ_JBHTJR010000030.1, read on the forward strand.
TTAGTAGCAAAAATTACTACAGATACGCAACGTGAAGCTGTTGAAGCCTACGTAGATGCAACTTCAAAACGTTCAGAACGTGATAGGTTAGCCGATGTAAAAACTATTTCAGGTGTATTTACTGGTGCGTATGCATTGCATCCGTTTACAGGAGAACAAGTACCAATTTGGATTGGCGATTACGTATTAGCAAGCTACGGAACTGGAGCTGTAATGGCGGTTCCTTGTGGCGACCAACGTGATTATGATTTTGCGAAGCATTTTGGGTTAGAAATTCCAAATATTTTTGAAGGAGTTGATATTTCTGAAGAAGCTTTTGCAGATAAAGAGAAAACAGTTATTACAAATTCTGATTTCTTAAACGGTTTACCGTACAAAAAAGCAATGAAAACGGTGATTTATGAAATGGAAAAACGTGGTTTCGGTTACGGAAAAATAAACTATCGTTTGCGTGATGCCGTATTTAGTCGTCAACGTTATTGGGGAGAACCTTTCCCAGTATATTACAAAGACGGAATGCCACAAATGATAGAAGCTAAACACTTACCAATTGTATTACCAGAAGTAGAAAAGTATTTACCTACTGAAGATGGAAAACCACCATTAGGAAATGCTGAGGTTTGGGCTTGGGATACTGAAACAAATTCAGTAGTTAGTAACGAAAAAATTAATCACACTAGTGTGTTCCCGTTAGAATTAAACACCATGCCAGGTTGGGCAGGAAGTTCTTGGTATTTTAATCGTTATATGGATGCTGCTAATACTGATGAATTTGCAAGCAAAGAAGCTTTAAATTATTGGAAAGAAGTAGATTTATATATCGGTGGTTCTGAGCACGCAACAGGACACCTGTTATATGCACGTTTTTGGCAAAAATTCTTATTTGACTTAGGTATTGTTCCTGTAGATGAGTTTGCAAAAAAATTGATTAATCAAGGAATGATTTTGGGAACTTCTGCTTTTGTGTATAGAGAAGAAGGAACGAATAGATTCTTATCAAAAGGATTGATTGAAGGAAAAAAAGTTCAACCTATCCATTCAGATGTTTCTTTTGTTAATGCTTCAGATGAATTAGATGTAGAAGCATTTAAAAATTGGAGAGAAGAATTTAAAACAGCTGAGTTTGTTTTAGAAGACGGAAAATACATTGTTGGTCGTGAGGTTGAAAAGATGTCAAAATCTAAATTCAATGTTGTAAATCCAGATAATATTTGTGAGGAGTACGGAGCAGATAGTTTACGTTTATTTGAAATGTTCTTAGGTCCGTTAGAGCAATACAAGCCATGGAAAACGTCAGGTATTTCTGGAGTGTATTCATTCTTAAAAAAACTTTGGAAATTGTATCATAACGGTGATAATTTTGAAGTTACAGACGCAGAGCCAACCAAAGAAGAGTTAAAAACCTTACATAAAACTATTAAAAAAGTAGAAGAAGATATTGAGAACTTCTCGTTTAATACATCCGTTTCTACTTTTATGATTGCAGCTAATGAATTATCAGCATTAAAATGTAATAAACGAGCTATTTTAGAACCATTATTAGTGTTAATTTCTCCGTATGCACCGCATATTGCTGAAGAGTTATGGAGTAAGTTGGGTAACGAGGAGTCTATTGCTTTTGCGGCTTTCCCAAAATTTGAGGAAAAGTATTTAGTAGAGTCGGAAAAAGAGTATCCAGTTTCATTCAATGGTAAAATGCGTTTTAAATTAAATTTACCATTAGATATGAGTAAAGATGAGATAGAAAAAGTAGTAATGGCTCATGAAAAAACGCAACAACAATTACAAGGACGTGAACCTAAAAAAGTGATCATCGTTCCTGGAAAAATTATCAATATTGTAGGATAATATGATTGATTTTTATGAAATAATAGGATTGGTAGCAGCTACATTAACCACAGCATCTTTTTTGCCTCAGGTTTATAAAACATACCAAACAAAACAAACAGAAGGGTTGTCTTTAACTATGTATGTTATGTTTTTTATAGGTATTGTTTTATGGTTGGTGTATGGTATCCATTTAAAAAGTATACCTATGATTTTAGCCAATACAATTACGGCAATTAGTGCCCTTTTTCTAATTTTCATGAAAATTAAATACAAATAAAAAAAGCAGCCTTGAGCTGCTTTTTTTTATGTAACAAATTATCTTTAATGGCGTCATATGTGTCAGCTAAACTAACTAACTATGAAAAAGATTACAATTAACCACTCTTTATTGTTTTTACTTATTCCTATATGCATGTTTGTGTTTGTTGGGGTTCCTCAATTACAAAGAGTTTATAATGATTTTGAAGACAGAGCTTTAACATTAGAAAAAGATATTGCAGAGCTAGATTCACTTCAGCAATTAGGTACCGTAACTTCATCATCTTACCATAGGTTTAAAACATTAGAAATTACGGTTCCTATTCATAAGAAATCGTTATTAAAAGAGCGATATACGTATTACAAAACTGGAGGAATGTTGCTAGTATTAGCTATAATGTTTACCATGATGTTTCGGGGAGATTATATAGCTAAGAAAAAGAAAAAAGCAAAAACCAATAAACAAATCACGTTTACTTATGAAGACCCTGATATGGATGCTATTGGCCAATCAATTTCTTGGGACCCTGTTAAAAGTTCAGGAAGTAACTTTTATAGTCAACAATTAAAAGAAACGAGTTATGGTTATAAAATAACGGCTACTAGTACTTTGAGTTCAATGCCTTTAGCCTTTGTTTTAATAGGTTTAAATTATGTTGCATGGACTTTTTTAGAATTTTTTAAAACATCTGACAAATCGTTGAGCTTTATGGAAGGAGGAAAGCTATTTTTTACTTCAGGAGGTTTGTTTTTAATAATTGGACTTATTTTATTCTTGTTTTTTGGTTCACATGCTTTTTTTTATAAACGAAAAAGAGTGATTATTCTTGATAGAAAAATTCCTTTTCAGGAGGTTTATGCACTTCAGGTTCTTCAAAAATTTGTGCAAGGAAATCAATCTGGCGGATATTATTGTTATGAATTAAATTTAGTTACCAATTCTGGTGAGAGAATTAACTTACTTAATCATGGTGATAAAGAATACTTTTTAAGTGACATGGTTAAAATAAGCAAATTGCTTAAAGTTCCTGTTTGGAACTATGGTGTGCAATAATTTTATGAATGTTTAGTAACTTAGTGTTTTATTACCTATTTAATGCAAATACCAGCGTGTAATTCACATACAACAAAATATACATTTCAATTTTTTACTAGTGTACATAATATTCCTGAAATTGTTTGGGAAGTTTTAAATTCATCATCTAATTTATATTATCATCCAAATTATTTAGATGCATTGGCTAAAAACCATTCAGATATAGCATTTCATTATGTAGTTTTATATCTAAATGAAAAGCCTGTGGCACTAGCTACTATTCAAATTGTAAACTTTTATATAGAAAGCATACAATCTGGTCAACAAAATTTAATTGAAAAATTACAATGCTTTATTAAAAGTCTACAATTCTTTTCAACAAAAAAATCATATAAAATTTTAACCTGTGGAAATACTTTTGTTAGTGGAGAACATGGCATTTTGATTGGTGAAAATCAGAATAAGAAAGAGATCATATTAGCATTAGCAAAAGCGGTAGTTAATTATGCTAACACAGCACCTATGCTTAAGAAAAAAATCAGCGCTTTTATGATGAAAGATTTCATTAAAGAGTCGTTGCCGATAACCAACGAGTTATTAGAGCTTAATTATACCGCTTTTAATGTAGAGCCTAATATGGTATTAATTTTAGATGCTGCTTGGGATAGCTTTGATGATTATTTAGCAGCCATGAGAACTAAATTTCGTGTTAAGGCAAAAAAAGCTTTAGAAAGAAGTTATATACTCACTACTCAATACATTTCAGTAACTAACTTTAATGACTATGCAACAGAGATAGATAGCTTGTACAAAAATGTAAGTAGTAAAGCCGATTTTAATTTAGGTGAGTTTTCTACTGAAACCTTCAAAGATTTGCTTGTAAACTTTCCAGAAAACTATAAAGTAAAAGCCTACTTTTTAAACAACAAACTGGTAGGTTTTTTATCTGCAATGATTAATAATAACAATTTAGATGCTCATTTTGTTGGTATAGACTACAAATACAATAAAGAGTTTGCCATATATCAACGAATGTTATATGATTATGTGCAAATAGCAATCGAAAATCGATTACATCGTATTAATTTTGGACGTACAGCAAGTGAGATTAAAAGTTCTGTAGGTGCTGTGCCTCAAGATTTAACTATTTACTTACGACATAAAAGTAGTTTATCTAATAAAATTTTAGGTAAATTAATTAGTTATATCAAACCAACTCCATTTAGGCAAAACAAACCATTCAAAGCTAAAACATTGGTTACTCCGCGGTAAAAGAAGTATATTTGAATACAAAAACCAACTAATGAAAAACGTTCAAGAACTATTACAAATATTAACTTTAGAAGATATTGGAAACAATAACTATAATGGAGTTAGTAAAGATATTGGGAGTCCTAATGTTTTTGGAGGGCAAGTATTAGCACAATCACTAAATGCGGCATACAGAACTGTTTCTGAATCTCGAACACTACACTCATTACATTCCTATTTTTTAGAAGCAGGCGACTTAACACTACCAATTACATATAACGTTCAAGTTATAAGAGACGGTGGTAGTTTTTCTACACGAAGAGTTACCGCTCATCAAAATGATAAAACTATTTTTATTCTAGCTTGTTCTTTTCACAAAAAAGAAGAAGGTTATGAACATCAAAAAGACATCAAAAAAATCATAAAGCAACCAGAAGAATTATTAAGCTGGAATGATATGCTTACTCAATTTGGTGATTTTTTACCTTCAAAAATGAAGGCTTTTTTAGCAATAGAACGACCAATAGATTTTAAACCTGTTGAGGTACCTAATCCGTTAGAGCAAAAAGATTTACCACCACAGGTAGATGTATGGTTTAAAGTAAAAGGAAATACTACCGATTTATCTTTAGCGATTAAACAACAAATATTAACCTATATTTCAGATTATAATATTTTAACAGCTTGTTTAAACCCAAATGCTAGCGTGGCTACTTTTGGTAATACTCAAATGGCGAGTTTAGACCATTCTATGTGGTTTTATCGTGATTTTGATTTTAATGACTGGATGCTTTTTTCTATTGAAAGCCCCAATACATATGGAGCAAGAGGTTTTGCCAGAGGAAATATTTTTACAAGAAACGGAACTTTAGTTGCATCGGTAGCTCAAGAAGGATTAATGCGTCCATTAAAAAAGAAATAAATTTATGAACCCATATTATTACGTATTATCAGTAAACGGATTATTATTTGTTTTTAGTTTGATTTTTTATTTTTTTCCACCTAAAAAAATTAATCATTTATACGGTTATCGAACACCTAAAAGCATGAAGAATGATGATATTTGGCAATATGCTAATACATTTTTTACCAAACAATTTCTAATTTACTCAGCTATTTCATTAGTTGCATCATTGGTATTAGCTTCTATAAATCCATCAATAACATGGCAGCCAATGGCAATTCTCCTGTTAAGTATAGGTGTGGCAGTATTAAAAACAGAACAAAGTATTAATAAAACTTTTGATGATGAAGGAAACAGACTTAAGTAATTAGTCTTGATATTCTTGTTTTAACAATTCAATATCTTCAATAATTTTTTGCATGTTTTCTTTCTTGGTTCCATCATATGAGCCACGAATTCGTCTGTCTTTATCAATTAACACAAAGTTTTCTGTATGAATAAAGTCATTTTCATCACCATTACCTTCATCCAAAACGGCAAAATAACTTTTACGTGCTAAATCGTAAATGTGTTTTTTATCACCAGTAACAACGTTCCACTTTCCATCAATTACACCTTTTTCATCAGCATATTTTCTTAGCTGCGGTACACTATCCATTACAGGAGTTACCGAATGAGATAAAAACATAATTTCATCATCATTTTTAAAGTGTTCTTGTAATTCACTCATATTGTATGCCATTGCTATACATATAGTTTGGCAACGAGTAAAGAAAAAATCGGCTACATAGATTTTTCCATCGTAATTTTTATTAGTGATAAGCTCACCATTTTGATTGATGAGTTTAAAATCTCCAACTTTATGATTTTTGCTTTTATTTCTTACTGAAGCATCTACTAATTTTGGATTGATATCTGCGGGGTTGTATATAGGAAGTCGTTCATCTTGTTTTACCAAATGATAAAATACAGGAACACCAACAATGGTAAAAAAGAGTAAAAAAATAAAAGTATTTCTAGATTTTTTAAAAAAAATAAGATCCATAATTGCAAATTGTATTGCAAAAATACGGCTTAAAAAGAGTAGAATGAAATGACAATTGTCAAATTATATCTAAAATGTTTGTTAAATACATTTTTTTGCAATTCAATGAGCTTTTAATACTGTATTTAAAAACGTACATTTGCTCGATTAATTTAATTTACAGTCTAATTACCTTTTATGGAAATATTAATAAAAGCATCTCAATTTTTACTTAGCTTATCGTTATTAATTGTACTTCACGAATTAGGACATTTTATACCCGCAAAATTATTTAAAACCAAGGTAGAAAAGTTTTACCTGTTTTTCGATTATAAGTTTTCAATATTTAAAAAGAAAATAGGAGAAACTGTATACGGTATTGGTTGGATTCCTTTAGGAGGCTATGTTAAAATAGCTGGTATGATTGATGAAAGTATGGATACCGAACAAATGAAACAACCTGCTCAACCATGGGAGTTTCGTTCTAAACCAGCTTGGCAACGATTAATTATAATGCTAGGTGGTGTTATTGTAAATTTTGTTTTAGGGTGGTTTATATATGTAATGTTAATGTGGTCTTACGGTGAAAGTTATTTACCAAACTCAAGTGTTAAAGATGGTATTTGGGTAGAAGACTCATTGGCTATAAACCTTGGATTACAAACTGGAGATAAAATTTTAGCTGTAGATGGTAAAGAAATCCAAAAATTTGGAGAAATTCCAATGGAATTAATTAATGGTAATAACTTTACAATTGAAAGGAAAGGAGAAAAAGTAACCAAAGAAATTCCTGTAGATTTTATTTCTAAACTCGTAGATAGAGGTAAAGATGGAGGTAGTTTTATTGTTCCTAGATATCCTTTTGCAGTAAATAATGTTCCGAATGACTCTAGAAATATTAATTCTGGATTGCAAAAAGGAGATGTTATTATTGCTGTTGATAGTACTCCAATTAAATATTATGATGAAGCTAAAAGTACATTAGCTTTGTTTAAAGGTAAAAACGTTCAGTTAACAGTTCAACGAAAAAAAGAACAGTTAACAGTTCCTGCATCTGTGTCAAATGAAGGTAAATTAGAAGTAGTTTTTGGTACCTTACGTTTTAGTGATTTAGAAGCATTAGGGTATTATACACTTGCTACAAAAGAATATTCATTTGGAGAGGCAATACCGGCGGGGACATCAAAAACATGGAATACGTTAACAAGTTATGTAAAGCAATTAAAAAAGATTTTTAATCCAAGTACAGGCGCTTACAAAGGGGTTGGAGGTTTTATATCTATTGCAAGTATTTTTCCAGAGCAATGGAGTGCTTATACCTTTTGGAGTATAACAGCTTTCTTGTCTATTATGTTAGGATTTATGAATCTGTTACCAATACCAGCGTTAGATGGAGGTCATGTATTATTTACGTTAGCAGAAATGATTACCGGACGTAAATTAAACGATAAGTTTTTAGAGTATGCTCAGTTAGTAGGATTCTTAATTTTATTAACGTTACTAATATTAGCAAATGGGAATGATATTTTCAAACTTTTTACGTCCTAAAAGTTTTTAATATAATGATATAAATAAAAAAGAGAGTGTTTTAAAGCACTCTCTTTTTTATTTGGCTAATTTAACACCAACGTTTAAATAATGTACCCAATAGTACTTTTTACCACAGTTTAAACAATAATAAAAACGAACAAATGGGAGTAGTTTGAAAATTTTTGATCTTCTAGTTCTCCTTCTCTCACTAGAATGACAATGTGGACATCTTTTCATAAAGCTTGGTTTTTAACAACCAAGTTACAAAATATCATGTAGTTTTTATTTTATTTTATTGTTTAACAAAATGTTAAATTAAAAATAGGGGTTTTTGCCCCTATTTTATGATTAAAATTTATTGTTTGATTTAGTCTCTAGACATAAAAATTTGTAAAACATACCAAAATAATAACATTAAAGAGGCAAATAGCCCCAAAGCTGCTGGTATATAATCATCTGTAGAGAATTTATGAATTAAATTTGAGGTTTGGTATAAAATTGAACCTGCTGCCAATAAACACATCGCTACAGAAAACCATAAACCTAAGTTAAAGCCAAACAACATGCCAGCTATTATTAAGCCTAATGCAATAAAAAAGCCTATTGTAAGTCCAGCTCTTAAAAAAGAAAAGTCTTTTTTAGTAATAAATACCACTGATGATAAACCTACAAATAAAGTTAAGGTAACAATACCAGCTTGTTCTAAAATTTCAAAGCTTCCAGTATAAATAATAGCCATATATATTAAAGGAATAAATATGAAAGCTTCTGCAAAAATATAACCTGTATAAGCTATGTATTGAAGATTTTTATTGGTTGTTTTTAAAGCTGTACTCTCTGCATAATTTGTAATTAGCATAAAACCACCTAAAAATAACAGCCATTTATATCCTTGTGTCATAGAGAGTGCAAATTCAACAATTGGCCTACTTTGAAATAATAAATACTCGAAAAGTAAAAACACTAAAACACCACCAGCTACATGGGTGTATGTTTTTTTGTAAAATTCTACTCGTTCAGTATCAGTTGCATGTGTTAACAGCATTCTGTTATTTAAATTTTCCATAGTTAATTTATTTTGTTTGGTTAAAAGTACATAATATTTTAATATACGTTGTAAAAAAAAAGACGCTTAAATTAGCGTCTTTTAATTATTTTTTTGATATACCGTTAACTTTATTTGTTCGGATAATTGCTTGTTCGTTTTTCCAGTCAATCCAATTTTGACCTTTAATACGTCTCATTACATTATCTATAGTTCGCATGATAAATACATTATAAATAGCTTTTCCGAGGTTTTTAGGGTTTCTTGCTATGGCACGTAAACTCATAGAAAAACCTGGAGTAATATAACGCATATAATGCCAATAGCCTTCAGGCATATATAATACATTACCATGTTCTAATTCGGTAACAAATCCTTTTGCGTTCTTTAAAGCAGGCCACTTATCAAAATCCGGATTATTAAAATCTATATCCTCTCTTGTTATTAAAGAGTGTGGAATTTTGTATAAATGTTTATTTTGTTTTTGATCAAAAAGAATACACTTTTTCTTACCTTCAAAATGAAAGTGGAAAATATTGGCTAAATCAATATCGTAATGCATAAAAGTATATGAGTCTCTACCTCCAAAGAATAACATTGGTAAACCTTTCATTAATCGTAACCCAAAATCAGGAAAAGAAAAGTCTTTTTGTAAAACAGGTACTTCCTTTAAAACATTCCATAAGAAGATTCTAAATTTAGTAGGTTCACGTTTTAATAAATCTACATACTCACTCATTTTCATGGTTGCATGTGGCTCATTAAACCCATCTTTATAATCTACAGGTCTATCATCATAAAGCGGTACAGTTTTATCTCCTGCAACTTCTTTCATATAGTCTAATGACCATTTAGTATATGCAGGCCAATCTTCAATAAAGCGCTCAATAACAACAGGTTTTTGAGGTTTAAAGTAGTTTTTGATAAAGTCTTCTTTTGTAATGGTTTCTACCCTATCTATTTGCACTAATTGTAATCCCATTAGTTAAAATTTGATAACCGCAAAGTTAAGAAAACGTTATGAAACGTTTATACATACAAATTGTTAAAACAAATACATGAATTAATAATGTTTATGCTTTTACTTTTTTAGCTTCTTCCTTTTTTAATTCGTTTCTTTCAATTGTATGTCCTGGTCTTGTCCATTTTGGTTTCTCTCCTAATGGTTGGAATTGAGAGTCTTGAGCTTCTACTGTAGTAGGTTGCATCTTTTTAATAAATGGTTTTTGAGGATTTAATCCTAACAACTCAAATAACTTCATGTCTTCATTAACATCAGGGTTAGGAGTTGTTAATAGTTTGTCTCCGGCAAATATAGAGTTAGCACCTGCAAAGAAACACATTGCCTGTCCTTCTTGGCTCATTTGAGTTCTACCAGCAGATAAACGCACTTGAGTTTCTGGCATTACAATTCTTGTAGTTGCTACCATTCTTACCATTTCCCAGATAGAAACTGGTTTTTGATCTTCTAACGGCGTACCATCAACGGCAACTAAGGCATTAATTGGAACAGATTCCGGTTGTGGATTTAAAGTGGCCAATGCTACTAACATTCCAGCTCTATCTTCTTCTGCTTCTCCCATACCAATAATTCCACCAGAACAAACCGTAACGTTAGTTTTACGAACGTTATCAATAGTTTGTAAACGATCTTCAAAACCTCTAGTAGAAATTACTTCTTTATAATATTCTTCAGATGAATCTAAATTGTGATTGTAGGCATATAAACCAGCTTCTGCTAAACGGTGTGCTTGGTTTTCAGTAAGCATACCTAATGTACAACAAACTTCCATATCAAGTTTATTAATGGTTCTTACCATTTCTAATACTTGTTCAAATTCTGGTCCGTCTTTCACATTTCTCCATGCAGCCCCCATACAAACTCTAGAACTTCCAGAGGATTTTGCACGTAAAGCTTGAGCTTTAACTTGTTGTACGGTCATTAAATCATTTCCTTCTACATCTGTATGATATCTCGCTGCTTGTGGACAATATCCACAATCTTCAGGACATCCACCTGTTTTTATTGATAATAATGTAGAAACTTGTACGGTGTTTGGATCGTGATGCTTACGGTGTATTGTAGCTGCCTCGTATAATAAATCCATTAGAGGCTTGTTGTATATTGCTAAAATCTCTTCTTTCGTCCAGTTGTGTCTTGTCTCGCTCATATACTTCGTTGTTTATTGCTTTCAAATGTAGGAAAACTAAATGTATTTTTTTGGCTATTTTGAAATTAAAACCGAAACGGCATTTCCGCCAAATCCTACGGCATTAACTAATATTTTGTTTAATTTTTTAGGTTGTTTTTGGACTGGTGCAAATGGTACAGATATTGTTTTTTGATGTTGTAGCATTAATAAAGCAAGTTCCAAACTTAATAAGCCAGATGCTCCAAATGTATGTCCAATTTTCCACTTGTTTGTGGTTAAAAAAGGTTGATGATTTTCAAAAACTTTAGCAATTGCATTAACTTCTGAACTATCTCCTTTAATTGTTCCTGGAGCATGCATTACAATAGCATCTACTGTAGATGGATCAGTGTTTTTTAAGGCCATTTTCATGCTTTTTTGAAAACACTCAGCATCTTTAGTTACCGAAGTATTGTGTTGGAGAGATTCTGTTGCATAGCCAATACCTTCTATAGTAGCTACGGTTTGATTATTTTTTTTAATATCTAAACAAACTGCGGTAGCACCTTCACCTAAAACCATTGTATTTTTGGTTTTGTTCACATCAAAAGCTTTACAAGGATAGGTGTCGTTTTTAGTACTATACACTTTTAATGCTTTCATTTGTGCTACGGTAAAGTCAGTAAGTGGAGCTTCGCTTCCGCCAACCAAAAATTTAGAACACATACCGGCTTGTAGCCAAGCAATTCCATTTAACAACGAATGTAGCGCTGTTGAACAGGTTATAGAATGAGAAATTTCTGGTCCGTTGGTTTGTAAATCATGCGCAATCCAAGAAGAAATATTACCTAAGGTGGTCGTTGGAGAGCTTAATGTTGATGAAACCCCTGTTTTTAAAAATTCTTGATGGTATTTTTCAAATAATTCAGTAGCTCCTCTAGAGGATCCAAAATTAACCCCAAAATTATCATTATTATCCCATCCTGCTTTTTTTGTCGCTAATCGTGCGGTGTATAATGCAAAAAGAACAGATTTATCAAGGTTTTTATATTTATTGTCGCTATTTTTTATATTTTCAATTAGCTTATAATCTTCATCAGCTAATCTACCAACAAAAGCCGTATATTGATTAAAATCTCTTTTTTTTAAGTAATGATTATTGTCTAAATATGCTTGCCAAATGGTTTCTGGATTACTACCTAAAGCAGAAATAGAAGCCCAAGAATTAATGTAAATTGGTTGTGTCATGCTACAAAATTTCTAATGCTTTTTTAATGGTTGCATATATTTTATCTAGCTGTTGATTTGTGATAACGAAAGGAGCTAAAATGTAAATAGTATTTCCTAATGGTCGTAAGCATACACCATTTTGCATAAAAAAATTAAATAATTTATTTCTTAAGTTTCCATAACGTTCCATTTCTACATCTAAATCTAATGCAAAAATAACTCCTTGCTGTCGAGTAGTTTTTACTTTAGGATGAGATTTAATTTCGTTAGCAAACGTTTGGTGTTTTAATGTGATTTTTTTTATTTGTTGCTGAATAACTTCTGTTTGTAATAATTCGATTCCAGCTAGCGCAGCTGTACATGCAATAGGATTTGCTGAATATGTATGACCATGGAAAAAGCCTTTTGAAATATCATTACTTAAAAAAGCATCATAAACCTTTTGGGTGCAGCTTGTTATAGCCATTGGAACAAGTCCTGCAGTTAATGATTTAGATAAACAAATAATATCTGGTTTGTTTTGCAGGTAATCAGAAGCAAAATAACTTCCTGTTTTTCCAAAACCAGTCATAACTTCATCAGCAATAGTTAATACATTGTTTTCTTTAGCTAAAGAGATTAACTCATCTAACAAAGAAGGATCGTGCATTTGCATGGCTGCAGCTCCTTGTACAATTGGTTCAAAAATGAAAGAGGCAACTTTATTTTCTTGAATTAATTGCAAAAACTGTTTTTTTACTGATAAAATATTTTCTTTTGTTGGAACGGGAATTCTTGCAACATCAATAAAAAAATCTTCAAAAGGACCGTTGTATACAGATAACCCTGAAACAGACATTGCACCAAACGTGTCACCATGAAAACCACCTTCTAAAGCAATTACTTTTCCTCTTTTTTCACCTTGATTAAAATGATATTGAAGAGACATTTTTATGGCAATATCTACAGAAGTGGATCCGTTATCAGAGAAAAATAATTTTTCCTGATTATTAGGAAGTATTTTTATAAGTTCTTCAGAAAGTTTAATGGCAGGTTCATGAGTAAATCCAGCAAAAACAACATGATCTAATTGTTGCATTTGAGCACTAACTTTTTGAGTTATATATTCATTACAATGTCCGTACATGCATGTATACCAAGATGCTATTCCATCAATGTATTCATTACCGTTATCATCTATCAATATTGCATTTTTTGCTTTAGCAATTGCTAAATGCTCTGAGTGTAATTTATGTTGGGTTAACGGATGCCAAAGATGTTTTTTGTCTCTTTTGGTTAAACTCATAATAAATTTTTAAACTTTTCAGCGTATTCTTTAACTACATTCTCATCTATAAAAGGCTCTTCGTCTATTCTACCCAATACAGAAACATTTGTCATTTTTTCTATAATCGTTTCTGTAGTAGGATGCTCGTTACCACTAAATAAAACCATTACATCAAATCCTTTTTCTTGTAATAATTTAATGGTTAGTAAAGTATGATTAATACTTCCTAAATAATGACGAGAAACTACAATAACTTTATAGTTAGGTTGAATGATATCTAAAATGGTAGCTTTATTATTTAAAGGAACCAATAAGCCACCAGCACCTTCAACAACTAAATGGTTTTTTGTTGTGGGTTCTTTAATGTTTTGAATATCAATAGTAATCCCGTCAATTTCTGCAGCTGCATGTGGACTCATTGGGGTTTTGAGCGCATAAGAGTTTTTGTGAAATACAGAAGTTGGGTTACTAACTAATTTTTTAACTTTATCTGTGTCCGAATAATCTAAATCACCTGATTGGATAGGTTTCCAATAATCAGCCTGAAGCGCTTCTGTTATAATAGCAGCTGCCACAGTTTTTCCAACTTCGGTAGAAATACCTGTTATGAAATATTTTTTTTGTTCCATATTATATGAAGTAAAGCAAAAAAATTGCTTTTAAGTATTTTTAAAATTTAAGCTACTAATAGCTTTTTGAGTTTAGTGAGCAAAAATACTAAGGTTCTCTAAAACATTTGTAATTTCTTGTTCAGAATTATAGCTGTGTAAGCAAAAACGAAGACGTTCTTTTCCTGGAGAAACCGTTGGAGATAAAATTGGTTTTACATCAAAGTTTTTTTCGTGAAGTTTGTTGGCTACTTTCTTAGTTTTCTCGTTACCAGATATTATACAACAATGAATTGCTGAGTTGCTTTGTATAAATAAACTAGCTATATCTAAACGTTTAATTTCTTTGTTGAAAAAATGAATATTACTATGAAGTTTTTGTGTATTACTTTCGATGTAGTACAGATGTGTTTGTAATATAGTTGCAATGGAGTGTGGAGATAATCCAGTAGTGTAAATAAAACTTCTGGCAAAATTAATAAGGTATTTTATTAACGCTCCGCTCCCTAAAACTGCTGCTCCATGGCATCCAAAGGCTTTTCCGAAGGTTATAATTCTTGCAAACACAGTAGTTTCTAATTGTAATTTAGGAGTTAATCCATTTCCAAAAACACCTACGGCATGTGCTTCATCAATAATTAATAAGGCATTATGTTTTGTAGTAATATTACTTATCTCGATAAGGTTTGGAGAATCACCATCCATAGAAAAAACAGATTCTGTAACCACATATAAGGTTGTTTTTTTGGATGAAAACTTAAGTAACAATTCTTCTAAGTGCGCAATGTTGTTATGTTTGAATTTAAAAGCTTTTGCATTAGATAGCTGAATACCATCTCTAATAGAAGCATGCACAAATTCATCATATAAAATAATATCGTCTCGTTGCGGAACACATGAAAAAAATCCAATATTGGCATCGTAACCAGAGTTAAAGATTAAAGCGCTCTCAGTTTTGTAAAACGTTGCTAATAAACTTTCAGTTTCGGTATATAATTCATGATTACCTGTTAAAAGTCTTGAGCCAGTAGCTCCATTAATTTTTAAATTTCGATCTAATAAAAATTGATGTGTTTTAAAAAACAATTCTTCATTACTTGCATAACCTAAATAATCATTTGAAGAAAAATCTATCAAATTGTTTTTTTGATGTAGGCTTCTTAACGAAGTATTATCTATTCGTTTTTTTAATTTAGATTGAAGTTTTGAAGGTAAAAACATGTGGTAAAAATAAAAAAAGACTTACAATTATGTAAGTCTTTTTTGCTCCTCAACCTGGACTCGAACCAGGGACCCTCTGATTAACAGTCAGATGCTCTAACCAACTGAGCTATTGAGGAATGTTCATGTAGAACTAATATATTTAAATTGTAGAAATTATCGGCTTCTACGTTGCCTTTGCTCCTCCTCTTGGGCTCGAACCAAGGACCCTCTGATTAACAGTCAGATGCTCTAACCAACTGAGCTAAGGAGGAATTTAAACGTTCATCGTTTAAAATGCGAGTGCAAATTTAAGTAGTTTTTTTATTTCTGCAAATTTTTTTTGAAAAAAAAGTTGCTAAAAAAAGTGTTTAAAAGCTAAAACAATGATAATATTTTGTTTTTGTTAATTTTACATATAAAAACAAATGATATGTTTTAAATAAAACAAGGCAAAAAAATGCAAAAAAACAGCTAGATTTTATCAAAAGTTGTACTTTTGTGTTCATTATTCTTAATAAAGAAAAGTACTAAAAAATATATGGACAAGTTTTCGTTCTTAAATGCAGCGCATGCTGGTTTTATTGGTGATTTATACGAACAATACCAAAAAAGCCCAGATGCTGTAGAACCAAGCTGGAGAAGTTTTTTTCAAGGATATGACCTTGCTAATGAAAACTACTCTTTAACAGATGAAGAGGTAGAGGTAGCTATACCGGCAGAAGTTCGTAAAGAGTTTTTGGTAGTAGATCTTATTAATGGTTACAGAACCAGAGGTCACTTGTTTACCAAAACAAACCCAGTTCGTGAGCGTAGAAAATACACCCCAACCTTAGATATTGAAAACTTCGGCTTATCGAACAACGATTTATCAACTGTTTTTACTGCTGGTGAAATTTTAGGCATCGGTCCTAAACCGTTATCAGATATCATCAATCACTTAAAAGCTATTTATTGCGATAGTATTGGTGTTGAATATATGTACCTAAGAAATCCAGAAGAGATTAAATGGTGGCAAAATCGTTTAAATGAAAATGACAATCATCCCTCATACAGTTTAGATGATAAAAAATATATCTTATCTAAATTAAACCAAGCTTCTACTTTTGAAAGTTTTTTGCAAACTAAATACGTTGGTCAAAAACGATTTTCTGTAGAAGGAGGAGAAACTTTAATTCCTGGTTTAAGTATGGTTCTTAGAGAAGCAGCAGAATCCTATGGAGTTGAAGAATGTGTTTTAGGAATGGCGCACCGTGGCCGTCTAAATACATTAGTAAATATCTTTAAAAAACCAGTAAGAGATTTATTTAGCGAATTTGAAGGTAAAGATTTTGAAGATGAAACTATTGATGGTGATGTGAAATACCATTTAGGATTAACATTAAGTAAAGAGTATAAAGGTGGCCAAAAAATGAAAATGAATTTGGTGCCAAACCCTTCTCACTTAGAAACCGTTGATCCGTTAGTTGAAGGTATTACCAGAGCTAAGATTGATGAGGTATATGAAGGAGACGATTCTAAAATTTTACCAATTCTTGTACATGGAGACGCTGCGGTAGCAGGTCAAGGTGTAGTTTATGAAGTGGTTCAAATGGCTCAGTTAAATGGATACAAAACAGGAGGTACACTTCATGTTGTAGTTAATAACCAGGTTGGTTTTACAACTAATTATTTAGATGCTAGATCGAGTACCTACTGTACTGATATTGCTAAAGTAACTTTATGTCCGGTATTACATGTGAATGCTGATGATGCAGAAGCCGTATGCCATGCAATGGAATTAGCTGTAGAATACCGTATGAAGTTTAAGAAAGATATTTTTATAGATCTTTTAGGGTATAGAAAATATGGTCATAACGAAGGAGATGAGCCGCGTTTTACACAACCAAAATTATACAAGGCAATTGCTAAGCATAAAAATCCAAAAGATATTTATGCCGAAAAGTTAATTGCAGAAGGTAGTATTGATAAAACTTACTTAAATCAAATTACTACTGATTTTAAAGAAATGTTGGAAGCTGAGTTCCAAGAGTCAAAAAAGAAAGATACTTCTACTATTAGTGAATTTATGCCAGAAGTTTGGGATAAGTTTATTAGAAAACAGTTAGAAGACATGCTTCAGCCTGTAGATACTAAATATTCTGTAGAGGCTTTAAAAGATATTGCAAAAGTAATTTCATCTACACCAGAAGGTCACAAATTTGTAAGAAAAGCAGAGCGTATTTTACAAGGAAGATCTAAAATGGTTTTTGAAGACAATTCTCTTGATTGGGGAACTGCTGAGAACCTTGCGTATGGAACATTACTAGAAGAAGGATTTAATGTTCGTATTTCTGGAGAAGATGTAGAGCGTGGTACTTTCTCACATCGTCACGCTATTATGAGAGATGAAGAAACTCTTGAGCGTGTAAACTTACTTAACAAAAACCCAAAGACTAAAGGAGAGTTTACCATATACAATTCACATTTATCTGAATATGGAGTGTTAGGTTTTGACTATGGTTATGCTATGGCTTCACCAGATACTTTAACAATTTGGGAAGCTCAGTTTGGTGACTTTGCCAATGGAGCGCAAATTGTTTTTGATCAATATATTTCATCTGCAGAAGACAAGTGGAAACTACAAAACGGTTTGGTAATGTTGTTACCTCACGGATATGAAGGTCAAGGACCAGAACACTCATCTGCTAGAATTGAACGCTTCTTGCAATCGAGTGCTGTTGATAACTGGACAATTGCTAATTGTTCTACACCAGCAAATATGTATCATATCTTGCGACGTCAAATGAAACGTGATTTTAGAAAACCGTTAGTGGTATTTACTCCAAAAAGTTTGTTACGTCATCCTAAAGCTGTTAATACTATTGAAGATTTAGCAGAAGGTGGTTTCCAAGAAGTAATTGATGATACTATTGACAAATCAAAGGTTACTAAAATGGTGTTCTGTACTGGTAAATTCTATTACGATTTATTAGCAGAACGTGAGAATTTAGGTAGAGAAGACGTAGCTTTAGTTAGAATAGAACAATTATTTCCATTACACAATGATAAAATTAAAGCTGTAATGGATTCTTATCCAAATGTAGAACGATATGTTTGGGCTCAAGAAGAACCTAAAAACATGGGAGCTTGGGGTTATATGTTAGAGCGTTTTGAGTTAGCGAGATTAGAATGTGCTTCTGAAGCATACAGAGCTGCACCAGCTGCAGGGTCTAGTACACGTTTTAAACGCCGTCATCAAGCAATTATTGATAAGGTTTTTGATTAAAATTTGCGTTAGGGATTGAAGCTAGCTACCATGTAGCGCGAAAAGCCCGGCCCATAAGGGAACGCCCAACAAATAGAAAAAAGAATTATTTTAGACATAAAATTTAGAACTAATGATTTTAGAAATGAAAGTTCCTTCTCCGGGGGAATCAATCACGGAAGTAGAAATAGCAACTTGGTTAGTTGAAGATGGCGATTATGTAGAGAAAGATCAGCCAATTGCCGAGGTAGATTCTGACAAAGCAACTTTAGAGTTGCCTGCTGAAGAAAGCGGAATTATTACGCTTAAGGCAGAAGAAGGAGACGCAGTAGCGGTAGGAGCTGTAGTATGTTTAATTGATATGGATGCTAAAAAACCTGAAGGTTCTGAGGCTCCAAAAAAAGAAGAAACGAAACCAGCAGAAGATAAAAAAGAAGAACCAAAAGCTGAACCAGCTAAAGAAACTTATGCAACAGGAACTGCATCACCAGCAGCTAAAAAAGTTTTAGCAGAAAAAGGGATGAGTGCTTCTGATGTTAAAGGTACTGGTAAAGATGGAAGAGTAACAAAAGAAGATGCTGTTAAAGCAGTCCCTTCTATGGGAACTCCAGGAGCAGGATCTAGAGGTGTTGAGCGTAAAAAGTTATCAATGCTTAGAAGAAAAGTTGCTGAACGTTTGGTTTCTGTTAAAAATGAAACAGCAATGTTAACTACCTTTAATGAGGTTAACATGCAACCTATATTCGATTTAAGAAATGAATATAAAGAAGCATTTAAAGCTAAACACGGAGTTGGTTTAGGTTTTATGAGTTTCTTTACTTTAGCTTGTGTACGTGCTTTACAAATGTACCCAGCCGTTAACTCTATGATAGATGGTAAAGAAATGGTTTCTTTTGAATTTCAAGATATTTCAATTGCAGTATCAGGTCCTAAAGGTTTAATGGTACCTGTAATTAGAAATGCTGAAAATTTAACTTTTAGAGGGTTAGAAAGTGAAGTAAAACGCTTAGCTATTAGAGCACGTGAAGGGCAAATTACAGTTGATGAAATGACTGGAGGTACTTTTACGATTACTAATGGTGGAGTATTTGGTTCTATGTTATCTACTCCAATTATTAACCCACCACAAAGTGCTATTTTAGGAATGCATAATATTGTTAACAGACCAATGGCTGTTAACGGTGAGGTGGTAATTCAACCAATAATGTATGTAGCTTTATCATATGATCATAGAATTATTGATGGGAAAGAATCTGTAGGGTTTTTAGTTGCTGTTAAAGAGGCCTTAGAAAATCCTGTTGAATTATTAATGGATGGTAATCCAACAAAAGCTTTAGAAATGTAATAATTGCTTAAGCAATTATTTTAAAATAACTCTTTTTAAAAATCCCACACATTTTTATGTGTGGGATTTTTATTATATTTTTATAATGCTACCCAATTAAATATTACCTCATGCTCAAAAAACAAGTTCTATTATCTTTTTTTATTGTTTTTTGGATTGCTGATGTTTTAATGATTTATTTTAATAAACATAATTTATTACCTATTACTAGGTTTTTAAGTTTATCATCAATTGTATTATATGGGTATGTTGCTATAAAAAGAATAACTATCAGTTTTATTTTATTATGTGTTTTAATAGTTTCTACTGGTTTCTTATTCTCTTTGAATGCTTATACAATTAGTGGATTAATTTCTTTATGTTGTTTAAGGGCAATATGGAGTATTTTGTTACTATATCAACGTCCTAATAGAAAAGATTATAAAAGTATATTTATCATATTTGGAGTGTTAACATGTGCCATTAGTATTGTTTTGTATACGATGTATGTTTCTACTTTATTCTTTTACTTATCAATTTTCACAACAGTAAGTTTGATGTTTTTATTGGCTGTTTCTTTTGCTAATATTTTAGCAACAGGACCTAAATATGGTAACCTAGAAATGCTATTATCAGTTTTTATATTTGTAGTTTCAGATTCATTATCTGGAGCAAAAAAAATTGAAGGTACCACCACTTTTTATTTAATGTTAAGCGTACTACTATACAATTTAGCATATTATTTTTTGATGAAATCACTAATAAAACATGATAAACACTTAAAGCATTAATTATGGCAATAACATCAGATAAACATAATGAACGGATTGCTAAGATGACTTTTGCATCCGTATATCCACATTATATTACTAAAGTGGAAAAGAAAGGAAGAACAAAAGATGAATTACATGAAGTTATTTCGTGGTTAACTGGTTTTACAGTGGATGATTTAAATCAGTTAATTAATGATAAGGTTACATTTTCAGACTTTTTTAATAGAGCCAATTTACACCCTAATGCAAATTTAATTAAAGGTGTTATTTGTGGGTATAGAGTGGAAGAAATTGATAATAAACTAACCCAACAAGTTCGTTATTTGGATAAATTGGTTGATGAATTAGCTAAAGGTAAAAAAATGGATAAAATTTTAAGAAACTAAAATGAACATGAAAGTTTATGAAACTGAAAGGTTGTTTTTACGCTTTACTACAGTTGATGATGCTCCATTTATTTATAAACTATTAAATAGTCCAAAATGGATTCAGTTTATTGGTGACAGAAATATTAAGACCGTAAATGATGCTGTAAATTATATTAATAAAAGAATGCTTTCACAATTAGAAAAATTAGGGCACAGTAACTTTACAGTAATTCGTAAAAGTGATAATGTTAAAATTGGAAGTTGTGGATTATATGATAGAGAGGGAATAGATGGTTTAGATATTGGTTTTGCCTTTTTACCCGATTATGAAGGTAAAGGTTATGCTTTTGAAGCAGCTAATTTTATTAAAAATTTAGGTTTTAAAGAATTCAATGTAGATCAACTTAGTGCAATTACATTGGAAGAGAATATTTCTTCTCAAAAGTTATTAAAGAAGCTTGGTTTGACTTTTGAAAGATATATTAAAATACCAAACGATGATGAAGAGCTAATGCTATTTAAATTATAAAAAAAACCGACTGATTAATCAGTCGGTTTTGTAATTTATAAGTCAAATCCTATATTAACGCCCAATTTATCCGCAATTAATTTAGTAATTCGTTGTTTTACTTCTGGTATTTTTACACTTTCTAAAACTGTGTTCGCAAAAGCATACATTAATAAAGCATTTGCTTCTTTTTTAGGAATACCTCTTTGTTGCATATAAAATAATGCTTGATCATCTAGCTGACCAATGGTACAACCGTGTGAACATTTTACATCATCAGCAAATATTTCTAATTGTGGTTTAGCATTAATTGTTGCTTTATCACTTATCAAAATATTGTTATTTTGCTGATATGCATTTGTTTTTTGAGCTTCTTTTTCTACAACTACTTTACCATTAAATACTCCTGTAGATCTATCGTTATAAATACCTTTATAATCTTGATGGCTTTCACAATTAGGTTCAATATGATGTACTAAAGTATGATGATCTACATGTTGTTTTCCTTCAGTAATAGTTACTCCTTTTAAAACAGAGTTTATGTGCTCTCCTTTTTGGAAGAAATTTAAATTATTACGTGTAATATTTCCTCCAAATGAAAAAGTGTGTACAGAACAATAACTTTCTTTTTGTTGCTCTATATAGGTATTATCTACTAAAGATGCTGTAGCTACATCGTTTTGTATTTTGTAGTAATCAACATTAGCATGCGTGTCAACAAAAATCTCTGTTACAGCATTTGTTAAAACAGGATTACTTGTTAAGCTTTGATGACGTTCAATAATTTGAACATGTGCATTTCTTTCAGCTATAATTAAATTACGCGGCTGAACCATAGTTGCTGCTTCACTGCCAGTTGTAAAATTGATGATTTGTATTGGTTTTTCAACTTCTACATTTCTTGGTATATAAATATAAGCACCTTCGTTTGTAAACGCAGTGTTTAAAGAAGTCATATTATCTTGCTTCGCTATTTTGTTAAAATAGTTTTCGATAACAGCTTTGTATTTTGATTTTGTTAATGCTGACGATAACAAACAAATATCTTTCCCATCGTGTGTGGTATTTGATAAAAAAGAACTGTATTTACCATCAATAAACACAATGTTATATGTATCTATATCATGAATAAAATACTGTTTTACATCCGCTAATTCTACAGCTTTTTTAGCCTTAGGAAAAATACAATAGTCTTCTTTTAAAACAGCGTTTAAAGAAGTGTATTTCCAAGCTTCTAGTTTTTTTGTAGGAAAACCTAATTTCTCGAAGTTTTGAAGCGCTTTTGAACGAATGTCATGAACATCAGAATTGATGTTTTTACCGTTTTCAAAGGCAACGTATGATGATAGTAATTTATCTTTTAATTCCATTTTCTTAAGTTCTAAAGTTTATAAAGTTGTAATGTTTTTTGGTAAAAGTATATTGATCTTTAAACCATAACTTTCAAACTTTACTTAACTATTCACCTCTTCTTTAATCCAGTCGTACCCTTTTTCTTCTAATTCTAAAGCTAAAGATGCGTCACCTGTTTTTACAATCTTACCATCGTGTAAAACGTGTACATAATCTGGAATTATATAATCTAATAAACGTTGATAGTGCGTAATTACTATAACAGCGTTATCCTTAGATTTTAACTTGTTAACTCCGTTAGCTACAATACGTAAAGCATCAATATCTAATCCAGAGTCAGTTTCATCTAAAATAGCCAGTTTAGGCTCTAACATAGCCATTTGAAATATTTCATTACGCTTTTTCTCACCACCAGAAAACCCTTCGTTTAAAGAACGAGATAAAAACTTACGATCTATTTCTAATAATTCAGATTTTTCACGAATTTTTTGAAGCATTTCTTTAGCTGGCATTTCTTCTAAACCTTGTGCTTTTCTAGATTCGTTAATAGATGTTTTAACAAAGTTAGTTACTGTTACACCAGGTATTTCTACAGGATATTGAAATGATAAGAATACACCTTTATGTGCTCTTTCTTCAGGAGCTAATTCATTAATATCTTCACCTTCTAATTCGATAGTTCCAGAAGTAACTTCGTATTCTTCTTTACCAGCAATTACAGATGCCATGGTACTTTTACCTGCACCATTAGGTCCCATAATTGCATGTACTTCTCCTGCCTTAACTTCTAAATTCAATCCTTTTAAGATTGATTTTTCTTCTACTTCTGCGTGTAAGTTTTCTATTTTTAACATTGTTCTTATGCTATTGGCTTTAAGCTGTTGGCTATAAGCGTAAGTTTAATTTTTAATAATTGTTGAAATTTAACGGTATAGGTTAATTACCCTACACTACCTTCTAATGAAATTTCTAATAATTTTTGAGCTTCTACTGCAAATTCCATAGGTAGTTTATTTAATACTTCTTTACTAAAACCATTTACAATTAATGCAATAGCCTTTTCCGTATCAATACCTCTTTGGTTACAATAAAATAATTGATCTTCACCAATTTTACTAGTGGTAGCTTCATGCTCTATTTGAGCAGATTTGTTTTTAGCTTCTATGTATGGAAAAGTATGTGCTCCACACTCATTACCCATTAATAAACTATCACACTGAGAAAAATTACGTGCATTTTCTGCTCTAGGCCCAATTTGTACTAAACCACGGTAACTATTTTGAGATTTCCCTGCAGAGATACCTTTAGAAATGATTGTTGACTTAGTGTTTTTTCCTAAGTGAATCATTTTTGTTCCTGTGTCAGCTTGTTGAAAATTATTGGTTACAGCAATTGAATAAAATTCTCCAACAGAGTTATTACCTTTTAATACACAACTTGGATATTTCCAGGTTACTGCAGAACCTGTTTCAACTTGTGTCCACGAAATTTTAGCATTCGTTTCACATAACCCTCTTTTGGTTACAAAGTTGAAAACTCCACCTTTACCTTTAGCGTCTCCAGGGAACCAGTTTTGAACTGTAGAGTATTTAATTTCAGCATCATCCATTGCAATTAATTCAACAACGGCTGCGTGTAATTGATTTTCATCACGTTGTGGTGCTGTACACCCTTCTAAATAAGAAACGTAACTACTTTCATCAGCAATTACTAATGTTCTTTCAAATTGTCCAGTACCTCCTTCATTAATTCTAAAGTAAGTAGATAATTCCATAGGACATTTAACTCCTTTAGGAATGTAACAAAAAGATCCGTCAGAGAAAACCGCAGAGTTTAATGCTGCATAAAAGTTATCTGTTGGTGGCACAACTGAACCTATGTATTTTTTTACTAATTCAGGATGTTCTTGAATTGCTTCAGAAATTGGCATGAAAATAATTCCTTTTTCTGCCAATGTTTCTTTAAATGTTGTTGCTACAGATACAGAATCCATAACAATATCTACTGCAACATTTGCTAATCTTTTTTGCTCTTCTAAAGAAATTCCTAATTTTTCAAACGTTGCTAACATTTCAGGGTCAACTTCGTCTAAGCTATTTAATTTAGGTTTCTTTTTAGGTGCTGAATAGTAAGATATATTTTGGAAATTTGGCTTAGGATATGTTACGTTAGCCCATTCTGGCTCTTCCATTTCCTGCCAAATTTTAAAAGCTTCTAAACGCCATTCGGTCATCCATTCTGGTTCATTTTTCTTTTTAGAAATAGCTCTTACTATATCTTCATTTAAACCAATAGGAAATTTTTCACTTTCAATATCTGTGTAAAAACCATATTCATATTCTTTGGTTTTTAATTCCTCTCTTAAATCGTCTTCTGTATACTTACTCATGATTTTAAGTAATCAATTTATCTATTAAGGCTTGTTTTATAGAGAAAAACTTTCTCCACATCCGCATGTTCTGTTGGCGTTTGGATTGTTAAATACAAATCCTTTTCCGTTTAATCCGCCAGAATATTCTAAGGTAGTTCCTACTAAATACAAGAAACTTTTTTTGTCAACAACAATTTTTATTTGATTGTCTTCAAATATTTTATCGTTTTCTTCTTGGTTTTTGTCAAACTTTAAATCGTACGATAAACCAGAGCATCCGCCACTTTTAACTCCAACTCTAACATAGTCGGTAGTAGCATCAAATCCATCGTCAGTCATTAATTCTATGACTTTCTTTTTTGCTGTGTCTGAAACTTTTATCATAAAAATAGATTAAGTCTAAATTGGAGTGCAAATATACGATTAAAGAATCATTTAGCCATAGTTAGTTTAAATGATAATATAAATGTAATAATTGATAAAATTTATTGTTGGTTAAAATCAGGATTATTGATGAACTCAAAATCTGATAATGAGAGTAAAAAGGCCTTCAGGTCAGCCTTTTCTTGAGTGGTTAATTGTACGCCTCCTTCTGCTACTTTTTTCATTAAAGGATCAATGGTAGGAGAGTTTTTTAATCCTTCTGAGTAATGATTAATAACTTCATCTAATGTTTCAAAACGACCATCGTGCATGTAAGGAGCTGTGAATGCTAAATTTCGAATAGAAGGAGATCTAAATTTACCATTATCATTTGGGTCTCCTGTAACTGCACCCAAACCAAGATCAGAAAAGTTTTCATCTAATCCGTTATTATGAAAAAGATTATCTGTCCATAACGGGTTGTTGTTACTTCCATGGCAATGAAAACAATCACCTTTGTTTTCATCCATAAAAATATTAAACCCGTTTAATTCTTGGTCTGTTAAACTAGTCTCATCCAATAGATATTTGTCAAATTTAGAATTTCCCGAAATTAATGTTCTCTCAAACTGAGCAATTGCTTTAACTACAAGTAGAGAGTCTATTTGATATGTTCCGAAAGCTTTTTTAAATAAATCTGGATATTCAGAATGATTTTGTAGCTTGTTAGTTACATCAACCCATTCACTGTGCATTTCTATAGGATTTGTGACAGGTTCGAAAGCTTGGTTTTCGATACCAAATTCTTTACCATCCCAAGCAAATCTATCAGAAAAGTTCCAAGCTAAATTAAACAATGGCATTGAATTTCTTGTTCCTGGAATTCCGTCTACACCAATGCTAAATTGAAGGTTATTTGTGAAAGCTTTTTGTGGATTGTGACATGTTGCACAAGATTGTGTATTGTTTTTGGATAATATAGTATCAAAAAACAGTTTTTTACCTAATTCAACTCCCTCTTCTGTTAACGGGTTATCAGAAGGTATAACAGGATCAATTAATTTTTGTTGAAAAAGATTAGGAATGTTTAATGTTTTTGGAATAGGTGTATATTCTTCTGTTGGATTCTCGCCCTTATTACAAGACACCAATATAGTTACTAAAAAAATATACACCCAATTTTTCATTACTGTAAACTAAAAGCTGTTTTGCCGTTATCACTCATCATTAATTGTGCAGCATAGTTAGGCATTAACATTTGATTTAATTGGTTTAAATCCCACTCATTTGGGTTTTTAAACCATTCTGCAATATTCATATCGAGTGTTATATTCACTTCGTTATCTACTACTTCAACTTCACCTAGTGTTACTGTAAAAGAGGTGTCTCTTAAAAAAATGTTATCAGGATCTGAATTATCTGCAGCTCTAATTGCATGGTAGTTAAACCCAACAGGCATGTCGTTAGTGTCTAAAAATTTACCATCAAATTGCATGTAGTGATAGCCTCCGCCTAACATCATAGGTACATTAAAATCTGCACTATTCAAGTCTAAATAAACACCATCTTGATTATCTTCATTATTAAATCCAAAAACAAAAGAAAGGTTGTAAGTTCCGTTAGGTAAAATGGTGTCTTTTGATAAACTTAAGCTTTGTTGTTGAGACATATCAACAAATACATAATCTTCTATTTTAAAACTTGGACCAGAGGTTTTGGTTAAATAAATGTTAGAAAGTACATAGCGCAATCGCTCAATACTTAATTGTTCACCATGAGCGTTTGTATATTTTAAATCATTAAAATCTGCATTTGTTACTAAGGTACCATCCCAACTGTGTGTAAAATTGATATTCACAGTACTAGTTGTTGGTACAGTTTCTTCGTCAGAAGAACAGGCTGTTAATACAATTAATGCAATAACCAATAGTGAAAATTTTTTCATATTTATTTTTTAATTTTTGCGATTAGAATATCAGAGAATCCTTTGTTTTCCGGTATATCATCAGAAGAACTTGTGCTTTCTCCAACGGCTATAAAATTACCATTTTGAAGTTGAACTGCATCATAAAAAAAATCAATTTCGGATCCACCAACAAAAACTTCCCAAAGAATCTTGTTATCAGTAGAAGCAGAAAATAACCAAGCATCATTTTGTCCTTTATTTACAAAATTTCCATTGTTGCTTCTTGAACTACCTGCTACTAAATAATCAAGATTGTTGGTTTTTAAAGATCTGGCAGCGTCAAAATTAGTTCCACCAAATGTTTTTTCTGATAATAAGTTTCCGTTGGTGTCAATTTTAATTAACCAAATATCTGCTCCACCATTATTTACAGAAACATCAGTATCTGTACTTCTAGTATCGCCAACAATCAAATAATTATTGTCATTCGTTTTTATAATATCTCTTGCTTCATCTATTTCAGAGCCGCCAAAGTTTTTTTCCCAGATTAAGTTCCCGTCAGCATCAATTTTAACAACCCAAAAATCGTAAGTTCCTTTGTTGTTGGAGATATCAACATCGTTACTGTCTGATGTTCCTGCCAGAATGTATTCTCCATTTTCATTTTGAATTACACTGTGTGGAGTATCTGTAAAATTACCTCCAAAATATCGAGACCATTCAAGTTCTCCGTTATTGTTGAGTTTTATTGCCCAAAAATCTCCACCAGCATGTCTTTGTTGGTTTTTTGCATTGGTGTTTCCTTCTCCGTTTGAGGCAGTAACATCTAGCTCACCACAGATTAATAATCCGTTATCTATTGTTGTGGTTACTGATGTTCCGATGTCTCTACCATTATAACCAAATGTTTTTTCCCAAAGCAACTCACCATTAGCGTTTAGTTTTAAAACCCATATATCTCTGTCACCATTACTAGTAGTTACATTACCGTCAGAACTTTTGGTGTAGCCAAGAACAATGAAACCATTATCATTTGTTTCAATTATTTTATCAGCTCTATCATCATCAGAACCACCATAAATTTTACTCCACAGTAATTCATCGTTTTGATTGTATTTTAGAATTAAAAAATCTGCATCTGAGGAAGATTTTTCTGAAAGATCTCCATCATTACTCATGGTAAATCCAGCAATAGCATAGCCACCATCAAAAGTTTTAGTTGCACTATTAGCTACCTCATTACTGGATCCTCCGTAAGTTACTACGAAATCTAAGCTAGGTTCAGATTTTATAATGGTTTCTTTGGAAGAACAAGCAGTTAAGGTTATTAAGAAAACAAATAATAGTTTGCGCATAAAAATTAGGTTCCGCTTTTTCTAACAATAAATAAACCACGTTGTATATCATTTATTATGATATTTCCACTAGGAAAATAAGGATATACACTCCAAGCTCCATTAAAAGAAGCATTATTTGCTTGAGGATATGTATCAAAGAAGCCTATTTCTGTCATAGCATTAGACGAAGCTCCTATGTTTGTTATGTCTAAAACTCTCATGCCTGCAGTATAATTAGCAATGTAAAAGAAGTTTCCTTGTACGTATCCGTTATGATCAATAGCTGGGGTTGGTCCGGTATATGTTGACGATAAAACCGGATTGTCTAAATCTTGTAAATCAAAAATGATAGATCTAGTATTCATTCCAAATTGTTGTTCGTCTAATTCATCTCCTAATATAAAATACCTTTGATCTTCAGTAAACCAACCTTGATGTGCATAAGCAACCTGAGGGTAGTTTAGCGTAGACAATGTTATAGGGTTTGATTTGTTTGTAACGTCTAGTACTAAAATTTCATTTTCATTACTACCAATGTAAATCTCTTTACCTGTGTGATCTGTATCGGGTCCGTTGTAAGTAACTACTTGTGCGTCATGAGAGTACCCATCGGCAGTATGTTGACCTAAAGAAACTGGATTTGTAGGGTTGCTAATGTCAATAAAAATCGGTCCTCCACCGTTAGTATTTCTACATCCAACTAAATAAGCAATTCCTACCTGTTCATTAATAACAATGTTGTGACAACTTCCAACACCATTATAAACAGTATCAGCATTAAAGGTTTGTGGTGCATTGGTTACATTTCGTAAGCGAGTTAAGTCAAAAACTTGCATTCCGTGTCCACCAGCACTATCTGCAACAACAAAGGCAAAATTATTATAAATTTTTACATCTCTCCATGCACTAGATGAAGTGCTAGTTGGTAAAAAACCTAATACTACTGGTTGTAAAGGATCTGTAATATCTACAAAAGAAACACCATTAGTAGTTGCGGCAATAGCGTATTCTTTATTGGTAGTTGAATCAACCCATCCCCAAACATCACTTCCATCAGGTGAAGAACCATTTGAATTTGTAGTATTGTTTGTTAAATCTGAAATTGAAACGTTTGCCATAAAATCATATCCATTACAAGGAAATGTACCAGCAAAGCCATTTTCACAAGGAGTTCTGGTAGGCTCTGCTTCTTCACAAACATCACCTATTCCATCATTGTCAGTGTCCTGTTGATCAGGGTTAGCAGTCAGTGGGCAATTATCTTCTGTGTCTAAAACTCCATCATTATCATCATCATCATCGCAAACATTACCTATTCCATCATTGTCAGTGTCCAATTGATCTGGATTAGAAACTGATGGACAATTATCGTCTTCGTTAGAGAAACCATCATTATCATTATCAATAACGTTATCACAAATATCTCCAACTCCATCATTATCAACGTCCTCTTGATCAGGATTAGCAGTCAGTGGACAATTATCTTCTGTGTCTAAAATTCCATCATTATCATCGTCGTCATCACAAGCATCCCCAATTCCATCATTATCATTATCTTCTTGTTCAGGATTTGAAATTTCTGGACAATTATCAATACTATTTTCTATTTCATCTCGATCTGTATCATTAATACTAACGTTTGGTTTATTACATGCTTGTAATAATAGTATCAAAAAAGAAGCAGTAAGCAATATTTTTTTCATAGTAGGAGTAATTAGGTTTTGAAAATCAAATTTATAACTTTATATAATTACTTAAACAAATAATATATTAAAATATTATATAAGATTTATCTTTGCAGTATGTTAGAAGATAAAAATCAAGAAAGAACGTCGTTAGCTGAACTAGGAGAGTTTGGGTTAATAAACCATTTAACAAAGCATTTTAAAATTCATCATAGTAGCACTGTAAAAGGTATTGGTGATGATTGTGCTGTGTTAAAAAATACAGAAGAAGAAATTGTAGTTACTACAGATTTGTTGATTGAAGGAGTTCATTTTGATTTAAGTTACATGCCGTTAAAACATTTGGGATATAAGGCCGTAATGGTTAATCTTTCCGATGTATA
This sequence comes from Tenacibaculum geojense, assembly GCF_042676005.1. Taxonomy (NCBI): domain Bacteria; kingdom Pseudomonadati; phylum Bacteroidota; class Flavobacteriia; order Flavobacteriales; family Flavobacteriaceae; genus Tenacibaculum; species Tenacibaculum geojense. Next base: position 122,259 of record NZ_JBHTJR010000030.1, read on the forward strand.
TGCAATGAATGCAGAAGCACAGCAAATAACTGTATCTATTGCAGTGTCTAATAGGTTTCCTTTAGAAGCAATTGAAGAGTTGTATGCAGGTATTCAATTAGCATGTAACACCTATAAGATAGATTTAATTGGTGGAGATACGACTTCTTCAACTAAAGGAATGTTATTGTCAGTAACAGCTATTGGTTCAGCAAAAAAAGAAGATATTGTATATAGAAATGGCGCAAAACCAACAGATTTAATTGTAGTTTCAGGAGATTTAGGTGGAGCTTATCTTGGGTTACAGGTTTTAGAAAGAGAAAAACAGGTTTTTAATGTAAACCCTCAAAACCAGCCCGATTTAGACGCTTATACGTACATTATTGAACGTCAATTAAAACCTGAGGCTAGAAAAGATATACCAGCGTTATTAAAAGAATTAGGTGTTAAACCTACTTCAATGATTGATATTTCTGATGGATTATCATCTGAGCTGTTTCATATATGTACACAAAGTAAAGTAGGATGTAAGGTTTATGAGGAAAAATTTCCATTAGATCCTCAGGTTATTTCTACATGTGAAGAGTTTAATCTAGACTCTACAATGGTTGCTTTGAGTGGAGGAGAAGATTACGAGCTTTTATTTACGGTTAGTATCAATGATTTTGATAAAATTAAAGGAAATCCTAATTTAACAGTTATTGGTCATGTTACAGAAGAGGCAGCTGGTTTGCATTTAGTAACTCGTGCAAATCAAGAACTTGAACTGAAAGCACAAGGCTGGAACTCTTTTTCGGATCAAGAATAAGGTTATAAAAACATAAGGTTTTGTAATAATATGGCTTGAAATTTGTATATTGGTAAACCGAAAAATAAGTTATTAATCAAAAAAAAATAAAAAAGAAATGGGATTATTTTCATTTATTAAAAATGCCGGAGCAAAAGTTTTTGGTATTGGAAAAACTACAGAAGAGGAAGCTGCAGAAAAATCAGCAAAACTAATTGAAGCGGTTAACGGTTTAGAGTTAAAAGTGGAAAATTTAGCTGTAAACGTAGAAGAAGACAAAGCTACTATTACTGGTGAAGCTGCTGATTTAGCTACCAAAGAAAAAGTAGTTTTAGTAGTTGGTAATACTGAAGGTATTGCTACTGTAGAAGATAACATGACTGTAGCAGAGGTTGAAGAAGTAAGTGAAGCAGAAATGGCTCAGTTTCATACTGTAGTTAGTGGAGATACTTTAGGTAAAATTGCCAAAGAGTTTTATGGTGATGCCATGAAGTATCCTGTAATTTTTGAAGCAAACAAGCCAATGTTAACTCATCCAGATAAAATTTACCCTGGTCAGGTTTTAAGAATACCACCTTTAGTGGACTAATCAAAAGTTAATCAACCAAAGGAAAAGCATCGTTTTAAACGATGCTTTTTTTGTTTTAAAAATTATCTCTTTTTAATATGTTAACGCTTGTAAATAAGTATTTTTGTAACTTATTTTTTTATTAATGAATCATAGAATACTTGCATTAATAACAACCTCTATTGCCACAATTATTTACGGAGTCACTTTTACGGTTGCTAAAGAGGTTATGCCACAATATATAAAGCCATTTGGTTTTATATTATTAAGAGTGTTAGGTGCTGCTATTGTTTTTTGGCTACTAGGTCTTTTTGTAAAAGCAAAAAGTGTTGAGAAAGCAGATTTTAAACAAATTGCCTTAGCTGCCTTTTTTGGTGTAGGATTAAATATGTTAACCTTTTTTAAAGGTTTAAGTTACACGTCACCAATTAACGGTGCGGTAATTATGGTTACATCACCAATTTTAGTACTAATTTTTTCGAGTATTATTATTAAAGAAAAACTAACAAAGAAAAAAGTTTTAGGAGTTTTAATTGGGCTAATTGGAGCTTTAATTTTAATATTATATGGTAGTGCAACCGCTAGTAATTCTAAGAATGTAATGCTTGGAAACTTTTTAGTATTTATTAATGCAGCTTCATATGCAATGTACCTAGTAACTGTAAAAAAACTGATAGCTAAATACCATCCTATAGTATTTGTTAAATGGTTATACTTATTTGGGTTTTTGTTTGTGCTTCCTTTTGGCTTTCGTGAATTAAGTCAGGTAAGTTGGCATGCAATGCCTGTAAATGTTTATTATAAAGCGGGTTTTGTAGTCTTATTTACTACCTGTATAACGTATTTATTTAATCTTTTTGCACTGTCTAAATTAAAACCAACAACTGTAAGTGTATTTATCTATTTACAGCCTGTGGTTGCAACAATTTATGCACTATTAGTAGGTAGTGATTCTCTTACAATTACTAAAGTAGCAGCTACCTCGTTAATATTTTTAGGTGTGTATTTGGTAACTAAACAAGTTCCGGCAAGTACCGGTAAATAATGTATCTTTGTCAATTCAACAAAATCACAACATGATTCAATCAATGACTGGGTACGGTAAATCCGTACTTCAATTACCTACCAAAAAGGTAACGGTAGAAATAAAATCGTTAAACAGTAAAAATCTTGATCTTAATACAAGAATGCCTTCGTATTATAAAGAGAAAGAATTAGTAGTTAGAAAAAAAATAGCATCTTCTTTAGAAAGAGGTAAAGTAGATTTTTCTATCTATGTTGAAATGACTGCTGATGAAACTACAACTACTGTTAATAAAGGAGTAGTTTCAGATTATATTAACCAGTTAAGAAATGTGGTAGAAACAGGCACCTCAGATGATGTTGAGTTGTTAAAAATGGCAGTAAGAATGCCTGATGCATTAAAAACTGAACGCGAAGAATTGGATGAAAATGAATGGAAAGAGATTGACAATCATATTAATATTGCGTTAAAAGAAATTAATCAATATAGAACTGACGAAGCAAAATCTTTAGAAGAAGATTTTCAACAACGAATTAAAAATATACAGGCTTTATTAGTTGAGGTAGAGAAGATTGATAAAGACAGAGTTGAAAACGTAAAATTACGACTTCAAAAAGCCTTAGAGGATTTACAACAAGAGGTAGATCAAAATAGATTTGAACAAGAATTAATATATTATCTGGAAAAGTTAGATATTAATGAAGAGAAAGTACGTTTAGCCAATCATTTAACATATTTCTTATCCGAGCTAGCAAGTGATAAATCTAATGGTAAAAAATTAGGGTTTATTGTTCAAGAAATTGGTAGAGAAATAAATACTACTGGTTCAAAAGCTAATTTTGCTCCTATGCAAAAAATAGTTATCCAAATGAAAGATGAGTTGGAAAAAATTAAAGAACAAATTTTAAACGTATTGTAATGGCTGAAAATTTTAAAGGAAAATTATTTGTTTTTTCTGCACCATCTGGTTCTGGTAAAACTACAATTGTTCGTCATTTATTAAAACAAGATCGTTTTAATTTAGCATTTTCGATATCTGCAACATCAAGAGCTCCAAGAGGAGAAGAAGTTAACGGAGAGGATTATTATTTTATTTCTGCTCAAGAATTTATCAATAAAATAAAAAATGATGAGTTTTTAGAATGGGAAGAAGTATATAGAGACAATTTTTATGGAACGTTAAAAACAGAAGTAGAACGTTTATGGGCTCAAGGTAAGCATGTTATTTTTGATATTGATGTAGCTGGCGGTTTACGTATAAAGAAAAAGTTTCCTAATGAAACCTTAGCTGTTTTTGTTAAGCCACCAAGTGTAGACGAGTTAAAAATTCGTTTAAAAAAGCGTAAAACAGAAAGTGAAGATAAAATTAATATGCGTATCGCAAAAGCATCCGTAGAGCTTGCAACTGCGCCTCAGTTTGATAAAATTATTAAAAACTACGATTTAGAGGTTGCTTTAGCCGAAGCTGAAACATTAGTAGATAATTTTTTAAATACACCATATCAAAATAACGAGGAGGAATAAATGAAAAATATAGGTTTGTATTTTGGTACTTTTAACCCTATTCATGTTGGTCATTTAATAATAGCCAACCATATGGTAGAATACTCTGATTTAGATGAAATTTGGATGGTTGTAACTCCACACAATCCGTTTAAAAAGAAATCATCGCTATTAGACAATCACCATCGATTAGAAATGGTTTATAAAGCCACACAAGCTTATGAAAAAATAATTCCTTCGGATATAGAGTTTAACTTACCACAACCTAATTATACTATAAATACATTGGTGCATTTATCAGAAAAATTTCCAAAGCATCAATTTAATTTAATAATGGGAGAAGACAATCTAAAAAGCTTACATAAATGGAAAAACTATGAAGCTATTTTAGAAGATTATCAGGTATATGTTTATCCAAGAATTTCGGAAGGAAATACAATAACAGCGCTCATAAATCATCCTAAAATTCAAAAAGTGGATGCGCCTATTATACAAGTGTCTTCTACAATGATCAGAAATGCTGTAAAAGAAGGGAAAAATGTAGGCCCGTTATTAGCAAATGAAGTTTGGCAATACATAGACGAAATGAATTTTTATAAAAAATAGATACCCATTTTTTTCGTTGTATATTTACCTAAAACCAATTTTTTGTGGCAAAAACTAATAAAAAAAGCAAGTTTAAACAAAAACTAACCGATAAATACCGATTGGTAATTTTAAATGAAGATACTTTTCAAGAGCGTTTTTCTGTAAAATTATCCCGTTTAAATGCTTTTGTTTTTGGGGGTGTTTTTTCAATTGTTTTAATAGGATTAACCACCGTGCTAATAGCTTTTACTTCATTAAGAGAATATATTCCTGGCTATTCATCAACAGATTTAAAGAGAAAAGCAAGAACTTTAACGTATGAAACCGACTCTTTAAAAACAGAATTAGCTTTATTAGAAAATTATATAAACGCTTTAAAACCTGTTTTAACAGGTGAAATTGAAGCAGAAAATATAGACTCTATCCAAGCAGCTACAAGAAATGTTCAAATAGATGAAGAAAAACTGAATCCAACAAAACAAGATTCAATTTTTAGAGAGCAATTAGAAGAAGGTGATTTGTTTTTATTTACAGATGGAGTTGCAGATAAGGCAAGTATTGTGTTTTTTGCACCCGTTACAGGTAATTTAACACAAACCTTTGATGCCGCTGAAAAACACTTTGCAGTAGATGTAGTTGCTAAAACAGATACTCCGGTAAAAGCAGTAGCCGATGGTACTGTAATTTTTGCAGAATGGACTGCAGAAACAGGCTATGTAATTATGGTGCAACACTCGTCGGAATTTATTTCAGTATACAAGCACAATGGTAATTTGTTAAAAGAACAAGGTGATTTTGTAAAATCTGGAGAAGTAATTGCAAGCGTTGGTTCTACAGGTGAATTAACTACTGGTCCGCACTTACACTTTGAGCTTTGGAATAATGGATACCCTGTAAATCCATCAAATTATATCAACTTTGAGTAATGGTAGCTTTTACCACTAATTAATATTTTATTTATGAGCATTAAGTCGTTAATGGCCATTCCGTTTGCCAAGTTTATTACTAAAAAAGTATATAAATGGGCAAATAATCCACATAAAACTCAAGAACAAGTTTTTCAATATTTGGTATCAGAAGGATGTCAAACTGCCTTTGGAAAAGATCACGATTTTATTTCAATTAATTCTTATGAAGATTTTAAAAAGCGTGTACCTATTAATGATTATGAAGGATTAAAGCCTTACGTAGATAGAATTGTTGCTGGTGAAGAAAATGTCTTATGGAAAGGTAAACCAATTTACTTTGCTAAAACATCTGGAACAACCTCTGGAGCAAAATACATTCCAATAACGAAAGAATCTATGCCAACACATATCAAAGCAGCTCGAAATGCTTTGTTATTTTACATAGCAGAAACAAAAGATGCTAGTTTTGTAAATGGTAAAATGATTTTTTTACAAGGAAGTCCAGTTTTAGAGCAAAAAAACGGAATTAAATTAGGTAGGTTAAGCGGAATTGTTGCACACTATGTGCCTAATTACTTGTTAAAAAACAGATTACCAAGTTGGGAAACTAATTGTATTGAAGATTGGGATACGAAAGTCGATAAAATAGTTGAAGAAACTTTACCTGAAAACATGACGGTAATTAGTGGAATACCTTCTTGGGTGCAAATGTATTTTGAGAAACTTATTGAAAAAACTGGTAAAAGTATCTCTGAGTTATTCCCAAATTTTAATTTTTTTATTTATGGTGGTGTAAACTTTGAACCTTATAAAAATAAATTTGAAGCATTAATAGGTAAAAAGATAGAATATATAGAGTTATATCCTGCCTCAGAAGGTTTTATAGCGTATCAAGATTCTCAGAAAGAAAAAGGAATGTTACTTCAGCTTGACTCTGGAATGTTTTATGAGTTTATTCCAGCAGATGAATTCTTTAATGATAACCCAACAAGAATATCATTAAAAGATGTTCAGTTAGAAGTTAACTATGTTATTATATTAAACACAACTGCCGGTTTATGGGGATATAATATTGGAGATACCATTGAGTTTACATCCTTAAAACCATACAGAATAAAAGTTACAGGTAGAATTAAGCATTTTATTTCTGCTTTTGGTGAACACGTAATAGGTAAAGAGGTAGAAAAAGCTTTAAATGACGCTATTTTAGGTACAAATGTAAACGTAAGTGAATTTACAGTAGCGCCACAAGTAAATCCTGAAAGTGGTTTGCCATATCATGAGTGGTTTATAGAATTTGAAACAGCACCAAGTAATATAGAGGAGTTAGCTTCAAAGATTGATAGCTCTATGCAAACTCAAAACATTTACTATCAAGATTTAATTGAAGGTAAAGTTTTAAAACCATTGGTTATTAGAAAAGTTAAAAAAGGAGGTTTTCATGAATATATGAAGTCCATTGGTAAATTTGGTGGGCAAAATAAAATTCCTCAATTATCAGATAATAGAAAAATTGCTGACGTGTTAGTTAATTTTTTAGAAGATTAAATTTTACAATCAGAATAATTTCATATAAATACTTTACTGTATCTTTATTGATATGAAAATTTTAGCTACCAATATTGGTGAAAAACAAGACATAGATTGGAAAGGGAAAACAGTAACAACTGCCATCTTTAAACATCCAACAAATTCACCTGTTTTTATAGATGATGAACAGGTAAAAGAAGATACTATTTGTGATTGGAAACATCATGGAGGTATTGATCAAGCAGTATATGCTTATTCATATAAACACTATGACTTTTGGAAGAAAAAATATCCTGATTTAAAATGGGATTATGGAATGTTTGGAGAAAATTTAACAATTGATGATTTAGATGAAACCCAAACTAATGTTGGTGATACTTATAAAGTTGGAGAAGTTATTTTAGAGGTTACTAAACCTAGACAACCATGCATGAAATTAGGTGTACGCTTTAATAATATGAAAATTGTTAAAGAGTTTTGGCAAGAAAATTATAGCGGAGTTTACTTTAAGGTGCTTCAAAAAGGATTTGTGAAAACAGGTGATGAATTAAAGCTTCTAAAAAAAGCTCCAAATACTAAAACAATTGCTGAGGTATATGCAGCAAAAAGATCTTCAAAATAAATAGAAAAGACGAGCTTTAACTCGTCTTTTCTATTTATTGTTTCTCTAGTTCTAATACCTTTTGTATCATGTTATCATCAATTTGATTGAGACGATACAAACCTTCGTCACTAAATAACTCTCTAGCAATAGAGGTTTTTAAATATTTTTTTAACGTTATTTTACTTTGAGATGAAGGCGCATAATCTTTAAACTTCTCAAAAAATGCATTGGAAACTTTACCATCTATATCAAACTCTTTAATAAAGCTGTTAATATTGTATTTAGACAGCTTTTTACGATTGTCATCTACATATTTAAAAGCAAAATCATTTAATGGTCTAAAGTACACAGCTGGTAAATATTCAGTAGTATCAATAGGAACAAAAACATCAGGAATTATTCCACCACCGCCATATACTATTTTACCTTTCGGAGTAGTGTATTGCAAACTGTCTATAGTTTTAATACTGTCTCTAGTAAAAAGTTCACCGCTTTTATATCTATTATTTAAATCTTGTTCATAGCTAGAAGAGCTAATTCCGTTTAAATTTTCACTAAATTCAAAGTTACCATCTTCTTCAACATCATATTTATATGGTTTTTGAATAGATCTTCCGGTTGGTGTATAATAACGTGCAGTAGTTAATCTTACCGCAGAGCCATCTCCTAATTGCATTTCTTCTTGAACAAGACCTTTACCAAAAGATCTTCTTCCTACAATAGTACCTTTATCATTGTCTTGTAAAGCACCTGCAACAATTTCAGAGGCAGAAGCAGAGTTTTCATCTATTAAAACATAAAGGTTTCCGTTTTCAAAGTCTCCTTCATCGGTGGCAAAAGACTCTTTTATGTAGCCTTTATTGTTTTTGGTAAATACAATAAGTTTTCCGTCTTCTAAAAATTCATCAACAATACTATTAGCAATATCTATATAACCACCACCGTTACCTCTTAAATCTAAAACTAAGTCTGTCATACCAACGTCCAATAAGTCATTTAAAGATTGTTTAAACTCATTGTACGTGTTTCTAGCAAATCTATCTACTTTTATATAGCCTATACTATCATTAATCATATAAGCAACATCTACACTTTTAATATTTACTTTACCTCTGGTTACAATTACATTAAATAAACTATCATTAGCTTTTCTGTAAACCTTTAGGTTTATTTGAGTGTTTGGTTTTCCTTTTAAGCGTTTAATTATATCACTGTTTTTAATATCTGGACCATATAAAGTGTCTTTATCTGCCATTAAAATTCGATCTCCAGATTTTATACCAACTTTAATACTTGGTCCTCCTTTGATGGGCTGTATAACTGTAATAGAATCATTAATAACTCTAAATTGTACGCCTATTCCAACAAAGTTACCGCGCATATTTTCTGTAACAGCTTGTAAGTTTTCTCGTGGTATGTAAACGGAATGAGGATCTAATTTGTCTAAAATTTTTGCTATTGCGTCGTCTAAAAGTTCATCAGTATTCACATCATCAACATAATCTTGTTGAATAAAATTGATGAGCCTTTTAATTTTCTGCTCTTTGGGTGAGGTTTGAATCATTGCCATGTTTGTATTGGTGTTAAACAAAGTGCCTAACACAATACCAAAAACTACAGCTAATGATAAGTATATGGGAAAGTTAATTTTTTTCATCTAAAGGTAAATAAATAAGTTCTACACCAGCTTTCTCTAAAAACGCTAACCCAGAAGTGTCTTTATACTCATTGGCATATACAACTTTTTTAATACCTGCTTGATGAATTAACTTGCTACATTGTTGACATGGAGATAAAGTTATGTATAAAGTTGCACCTTTACAGGATTGTGTAGAGTTTGCTACTTTTAAAATGGCGTTAGCTTCTGCATGAAGCACATACCATTTTGTATAACCTTCTTCGTCTTCACAAGGGTTTTCAAAGCCCGTAGGTGTTCCGTTGTATCCATCAGAAATAATCATTCGATCTTTAACAATTAACGCACCTACTTTTTTACGATTACAGTGTGACAATTCTGCCCACTCAAAAGCCATTTTTAAATATGCCTTAGCGTATTTTAATTCTTTCTGAGTCAAATTTTTATGTTTATGTAGCTAAAATAGTGAGAATTTAGGTGTTTTCCAGTTAATTATTTACCAAAAAACACGATCTATCATCATTTGTAGTGCAAAACCAATTACTATAGAAGAGGCAACCAAGATCCAATCACGTCTATTTACACCAAAAATAGATTGTACCAATCCGCCAATTAAAAGTATTGCTAAAACAATTATAATTTGTGCAGCTTCAACACCTAATGCAAATTCTAATAACGGAACTAACTTGTCGTTACTTTTACCAATCATCATTTTAAAGTAGTTGGAAAAACCTAACCCGTGAATTAATCCAAAGAACAAGGCAAAGAATAAATTTTGGTTTTCTTTACCTACAGATGCTTTTTTAGCGGTTAATACATTCATTAAACCAGTGATAAAAATGGTAAGAGGAATTAAAAATTCAACTAAGTTTACGTTAACATTCAAAATTCCGAAGGCAGATAAGGCAAGGGTTATAGAATGACCAATAGTAAATAAAGTAATTAACCATAATACCTTTTTCCATTGTTTAAATTGATAAACAACAGCCAATACTATTAAAAATAAAATATGGTCATAGGCTTTGATATCTAATACATGAAATAAGCCCATTTTAAAATACAGTAAAAACTCGTTCATAAGGGGAAATTAAATTTTAATTTGTCGATCTATTTGTTGGTCTAAAGATATAAATGTTTCAGTTCTTGAAACACCTTTTATTGTTTGAATATCTTTATTAAGTAAATGCATTAAATCCTCATTGTTTTTACACATAATTTTAATAAAAATAGCATAATTACCCGTAGTATAATGGCTTTCTACTACTTCGGGAATTTCTTTCAAACGTTTTATGGCAGAAGAGTATAAGCTAGAGGCATCTAAAAAAACACCTACAAAGGCAGTAGTAGTATAACCTAAAGCTTTTGGGTTTAGTACCATTTTATAACCATCTATTAAATCAGAATCATCTAACTTTTTTAATCGTTGATGAATAGCAGCGCCAGATATACCTACTTCACGTGCAATACTTAAAATGGGAGTTCGGGCATCTTTTACTAATCGTTTAATAATGATTTTATCTATTCCGTCAATTTTTAGCTTCTTTGTCATAATTCTAAACGCATGAAGTATAAAAGTAAAAAAAATCCACTCAAAAGAGTGGATTTAATACAGTAATTCTTTCTTGTTTTTAGCAATACTCGTCGTATGCTTGTGATAAGTTTTCTGCAATCATTTCTGCAGATCTTCCCTCAATGTGATGACGTTCTAACATGTGAACAAGCTTACCATCTTTAAATAAGGCAATTGCAGGAGATGATGGAGGGAAAGGAATCATGTACTCACGAGCTTTCGCAGTTGATTCTTTTTCAACACCAGCAAAAACTGTGGTTAAGTTGTCTGGCTTTTTAGCGCCTTCTAAAGAAGCAATTGCTCCTGGTCTAGCAGTACCTGCTGCACAACCACAAACAGAGTTTACCATTACTAATGTTGTTCCTTCTTTGGCTAATGCGCTGTCTACATCATCCGCAGTATATAATGCGTCAAAACCTGCGTTAATTAATTGATCGCGCATTGGTTTTACTAATTCTTCTGGATACATAATTTATAACTTTTATATGCCACAAAGATACTTATAATAACTGTATATTTGAAATTGATAAAAATGGTAATATGAGCAAATTTGCAAAATGGCTAGGTGCTGGTGTAGGATTTACGTTAGGAGGACCAATTGGTGCAATTTTAGGATATGCTTTGGGTAGCTTTGTTGATGGTTTTAGTATTAACGATTTTACAGCAGAACAACAGCAGTATCAGCAACAAACACAAAGAACAAACCATAGAGTTCATGCAACGGCTGGAGATTTTGAAATTAGCTTATTAATTTTATCATCGGTAGTTATTAAAGCAGATGGACGTATAGATCAGCGTGAGTTAGATTATGTTCGTATGCATTTTGTTAATATGTATGGAAAAAAACGTGCCAACAAAGCTTTCAACTTATTTAATGGTATTATAAAAAAGAAAATATCTACCAGAGAAGTATGTATGCAAATAAGGCAACACATGAGTCATGCATCCAGGTTACAACTTATTCATTTTTTATTTGGTATTGCCAAAGCAGATGGTGTGGTTTCTACTTCTGAAGAACAACAAATACATACTATTGCTAATTATTTATATGTAAATGATTATGACTACAGTTCTATCAAAGCTATGTTTTATGATGAAAGTGATAGCGCATACAAAATTTTAGAGATAGAAAAAACAGCCAGTAATGATGAGTTAAAAAAGGCATATAGAAAAATGGCTAAAAAATATCATCCCGATAAACTGCAAGGAGTAGGACAAGAACATATAGCAGGAGCAAAAGAAAAATTTCAAAAAATTCAGCTCGCTTATGAGAAAATTAAAAAAGAAAGAGGGTTGTCTTAAACAACCCTCTTTTTTGTTAAAAAGCCTTAATAATTTGTTAAAAAGTAGTTTAAATTAACTTTTTAATGCAGTTCGTCGATACAAAACGTTCATTCACAGAATGTTCTTTCTACTTTCATCTAATAACCAAATTCCCACCTTCAATAGTTGAGTAATTTCATACTTGGAAAACACTGTACATGATTTTAAGGTTAAGTTACTGTTTTTTTATCGTGTAAATTTAAAAAAAACATGGTTGTTACATTTTTATTAATTATATTAGAAGTGTGAAAACTAAATACTTAACCCCAAAACATGGATAACAAAAAAACAAGTGGGGAAATTATGAATGGCGTTTTTTTTAGGCGCTAGTTCAATCAAAAAACACTTTCCCTTTACATATAAGAATCAATCATATTGTTTGCTTTAATTAAAAAAGCGAACGCAACATTAATACAGTTATGGTACAAAAATATGTTCACCTAAAAATTGTTTGTATAAGCCTGTTGACTCTCCTATTTGTGAATTTAAGTGTAGCAAATACAACAGAAAATTTAGTTGAGTTAAGCAAAGAAATAGTTTTGCCTAATAAAAAATTAGTAAAATCTAATAATAAAGGTAAATCTGTTAATACAGCTTCACACATACATAAAGACAATTACATTGTTAAGGATAATTTAGTTTCAAATAACTTTAATTCTTATTCTTATAGCCTTTTTGCAGCACCTGTAGTTGATTTAAATACGGGTTTAGGAGGTATTAATTCTGTATCTATAGGAGAGCCCGTAGCAAATACTGAATACACAATTAATAATGCTTCTGTTACTTCTGATACCGGTTTTATCAAATCTGCACAAATAGTAGTATCAGGAGTAGTAGATCCTACTGAGTTTACTCAAATTAATAACGCTGATGGAAATACTAATGGAGGAGCTCCAGTAATTTATACTTTTGGAAGCGCTGGTACAGATCAAACTTTTTTCTTTTTGTATGGAACAACAATCGTGAGGATAGCTCAAACTGGATTAACTACCTTTGATATTGTTGCTGTAGATGGTGTAGCAACCAATACACCAGTATTAATGCCAACTTCTGTAATGGAGTTAATTCTTAATGATTTTGGATTTGGTACTAACACAATACCTTTTGCTAAAGGATATACATTTTACGCGGTAACTGTTACAGATGAGGCAGACCTTGTATCTACAACAGCTTTTGATATTATAGGTTCTCGATTAAATTCAGAAACGCCTTATGCTGTTGATGATAGTTTTTCAGTATTTGCAAATAATACAGGAACAATTGCCGGAGACATTACTACTAATGATAATGAATTAGACCCAAATTATCCACATCAAATTTTAGATATAAATTTATATACTTCTGCCATAGGTACAAGTTATTCTACTTTATACGGGAGTATAACAATGCAAGCAAATGGTACTTTTACGTATGATGTAGATGAAACTAATCTTACTGTAAGAGGTTTGAGAGCAGGAGAGTCGATTCAAGATATTTTTTCGTACACACTTACAGATGGAATTGCTGTCCAGGATACCGGTATTTTATCAATAAACATTCAGGGAGTAGATGAACCACCAGTTGCGCAAGATAACTTAGATGCGGTAACAGTAAATGTACAAAATACAGCTACTGGTAACATTATTACAGATAATGGTCCTGGTGGAATTGATGCTGTTGATAGAGGTTTATCTCAATTAATTTGGGAGAATGTTTTTGCAAATGGTGCACAACCAGCAGCACAACCACAACCAATTACTATTAATGGAATTGATTTAACATTTACAAATGATACAGATCCTGATATGGGGCCCACAGGCTTTAACCAAACTGTTCAATCTACTTTAGTAAATGGAGGGCATACAGGGTATTTCTTATTCAATATAGATCCTACAGCACAACCAGCTCCAACATCATCAACAGATCTAGTAATCACGTTTAGTGAACCAGTCTTTAACTTAGGTTTTTTGTTAGTTGATACAGATTATTCTCAAAATAATGTGTGGCAAGATCAATTTACTGTTATAGGTACATTAGGAGGTAATGCGTCTACGTTTAATTATATTACAACACAAGCTGTTGTAGACACAGGAAATCCAACTTTTTATGGAACAGGTTCTGCACCAGAGTCAGAAGCTACCGGTAATATAAATGTTTTCTTTACACAGCCAATTGATCAATTACGAATACAGTACAATTATGGACCAGATGTTACTGTGCCAGATCCAGGTGGACAAATTGGTGGAGTTTCAGATATATATTGGCAAGATCAATCATCAGTTGCTATTACAGAATTAGGTACTAATGCAACAAATGCAAATGCTGCAAATGTGGGAGTTGTTTACACTGGTACTTACGGTTCAATAACAGTAAATGCAGATGGTACTTATACTTACAACGTAGATACTTCAAATACAGATGTAAGTAATTTATTAATAGGTGATACATTAACTGATGTTTTTTACTACACCTTAACTGATGGCTCAGGTACTGATAGTGCTAATTTAATCATAACAATTAACGGAACAGCTTGTTCTGTTTCTGCCCCTTCTTCTACAGAAAATCTATGTATCAATACAGCATTAAATCCAATTACACATACTACAGCAGGCGCTACAGGTATAAGTAATGACGGAGTTTCTGGAGCTAATGGTTTACCAGCAGGAGTTAGCGCAACATGGGCATCTAATACCATAACAATAAGTGGTACTCCAACAGTTGATGGTGTATTTAATTATAGTATTCCATTAACTGGTGGATGTACTTCAGGAGGAAATGCAACTGGAACTATAACAGTAAATGCTGTACCAACAGCAGGCTTAAGTAGTAGTGATGCAGACAATACGATCTGTGCAGGGGATAATG
>NZ_JBHTJR010000031.1:0-41305 GCF_042676005.1 Tenacibaculum geojense
TTTTCTTGCGTAAACTGTTATTCATAAAATAAGTCTTATTGGTGTAAACTTATTTTAGGACGGGACATTCTTATAAAAAAAAGCAAGAACTTAAAGCGCAAGAGGTTAAAGATAAAGCAATAGAAGAAGCTATTGAAGACATAGAAAATCCAAATTTACCAGAACGATTAAAAAAGCACCCTAATTTTTTTATGAGATGTTTAGGTTGGATTTTATATTCTGTTTGGATGGTAGTTAGTTTAATAGGAGCTTTTTTAGCCTGGTGTATTGCAATGATTGCTGCAGGATGAGAAAATTAACTATATTTTTACTTGTATTTTTTACAGTTGGTTTATCTATTTATACTGCCCAGTTAGTACATATGGTATTGCCTACTGTAGTGAATAATTATGTTAACGACTTTATTATATTACCAATAGTTTTATCATTAGGCTTAATAGCTATTAGAAAATTACGGAATGATGATACTATCACCATCCCGTTATCTTTAATAGTAGCCTTAGCAACAGGTTATGCTATTTATTTTGAATATTTTTTACCAACTTTTTATCCAAGATATACAGCAGATATTATAGATGTATTATTGTATTATGTGAGTGGTATTCTTTTTTTCTTCATACAGAAGAAATTTTAACAGCATCCACCACCAGGAGTACATGTGTTTCCGGATACTTGAATTTCAGATAGTTTTAACTTTGGTTTAGCTACAGGCTCTATACCACATTTATCTTTTGCTAAGCAATCTGTTAATGTAGTAGTAAGTATAAAGTTAGTTCCGTTAAAATCTAAGCCATACTTACCAATTGTATTGCCTTGGTATTCTACCTCAATTTCTAAGTTATCATCCAGTTTTAAAGTTTTTTCAGATAATTCAATAATGTTTACCAGTTTTCCTGGATGTAACCTGTGGTTATAATCATCTGCATTCCAAAGTTGAAAGTTTATAACTTCTTCTTTTCTTACAGTACCACCACAGTCTATAAAATGTTTAGATACTTTTCCTACTTCAGTAACATGAAAATGCTCAGGAACAAGAGATCCGTCTGGTAATTCAAAAGCTATTGTTTTTAAATTTTGTAAATGTTTTTTTATGTCAGATAGTTTCATGGTTTATAAAATTTTAGTTATTATATATTTCATTTCTGTAGCAATTTGAATACTTCTTTCTAAGTATTTCTCTGCTTCTAATTGTGTATTGTCATATAGTTTAGGATCTTCATATGTAATAGCAAATCTTTTATCGCAGCCAGCAACAAAAGGGCAACCTTCATCTGCTTGAGAGCATGTCATGATAGCTATAAAGTTTGAAGACGGATTAAAACAGTGTTCATATCTTTTTGAAAAACCAATAATTGGTAAGCTATTTATATGATTTTTTATGGCAAATACTGTATTGTTTTCGTTTGATAATGCAGTAACCTGAAAACCTTGTTTTTGTAAAAGATCAACTATGGGTTTTGCCATAGCAGTAGCTTCTGTTCCACCAGAATAGGTTCGTATGTTCTTAATATTGAAAAAATCTGCCATGGTTTGCATCCATATTTGACCTAAGTGACTGCGTCTTGAATTATGGGTGCAAATAAAATTCATGTTAATAATCTCTTCTTTAGGTTTTGTTTTCAGGTATTCAATTACATAATTCAATACTTGTTTTCTTTCTTCAGAGATAGTATTGATATCTAGTTGTTTTATAAATTCTTTTAGTTGTGTATTCATATCATCGTAATATTGCGATTAATAATAGTAAATTTTTTTTAACAACAATTTTGGTTTTTATAATTACCGTTAAATAAGTTATTTAATTTCTGTTGAAAATTATTCCATACTTCTACATTGATACAATAACAAACACTAGTGCCTTCTATGGTGCCCTGAATAATTCCAATGTTTTTTAGTTCTTTTAAATGTTGAGAAATGGTAGGCTGTGCCAACCCAATTTCGTTAACTAAATCACCACAAACACAAGTGTTTCTTTTTTGTAATTCTTGTAAAATAGCTATTCTTGCAGGGTGTCCTAAAACTTTTGCAATCATGGCAAGTTCATTTTGCTCCGTACTAAATATTTCTTTTTTTGTTAACCCCATATTTGTTTATTGCAATATTACGATAAATAATTCAAAAAAGGTTTACAATTAATCAGTTTAACAATAAATTAATCGTCATTGTTAATTTCTTTTTGTTCGTTAACCTTTTTAATAATAGCTTTTAAACGTGCTTTGTGTTGCATTTTTTCTTCTCTAAGCTTGTTTTTTTTCTGCTGCATCAACTTAGAGTGTTTTGCTTTATTAACAGTGTTTTTTGCTTTTCCTTTTTTAGGCATTCGTTAATGTTATATGTTTAATTAAATTTTTACTTTTCAAATAGCTTTCTAAATATTTCTATTTGTTTAATAGCTTGTTCATCTAATTTATCAGATGTAAAAAAGGCATGTGTATCACCTAAATATTCCATGCCTAAATATTTAGCACTTTCCATAAAAGGCATTTCAAATCCAGTTCTTCTATCATTTTCAGCAGAATTACTAATCATAGCCATCTTTTTTCCTCTTAATTCTCGTCCTAAGTTTTTATGAATTCTAATTAAGTCAGATAATCGATCAAAAAAGACTTTTAAAATTCCACTCATAGTATACCAATACACAGGTGTTGCAAAGATAATAGTATCATATTTATTAACAATCTCTTCCATTAGTGGTATAAAATCATCTTGGGCATTTTTATATTCATAACTATAATGACCAATCTTTTTGGTGGCTAAATCAATAACATCATAGTTATGATGTTTATTTAATTCGTTAACTACTTTTTGAGTGTTTCCTTTACTTCTTGAACTAGCTTGAATAATAACTGTAGTGTTCATCTGTTTATTTTTGGGTAAAGTTGAAAAGATATTTCAGTTTACGTTATTAAAATTGATTGTTAAAATTGATAAGTCACAAGTAAAAAACAATCAAAAAAAGTATATTTTTTATACATTTATATTATAAATAGAAAAATGACGATGGACATAGAAAAGTACAAGGTTACTCAACCTATAAAACTACAACAAATTCCCACCAAAGAAGTTGTAGAAGATGCGGACAAAAAACTTAAAAAGCTCAGAAAAAAAATTAGTAAACTACAAGATACTATGTATGCAGAAGGTAAGTATGGTATGCTTATTTGTTTACAAGGTATGGATACTGCTGGTAAAGATAGTTTAATTAGAGAGGTTTTTAAAGATGTTAACGCAAGAGGTGTAGTAGTTCATAGTTTTAAAGTGCCAACTGAACTAGAATTAAAGCATGATTTTATGTGGCGTCATTATATTGCACTTCCTGCCAAGGGTAAAATAGGAGTGTTTAATAGAACACATTATGAAAACGTGTTGGTAACTAGAGTACATCCGTCATATATTTTTTCAGAAAATATTCCGTCAGTAACAAGTTTGGATGATTTAGATGATGCTTTTTATCATGATAGAATGGAGCGTATAAATGATTTTGAAAAGCATTGGTCTGCAAACGGAACCATTATTTTAAAGTTCTTTTTAAACATATCTAAAGATGAACAAAAAAACAGATTGTTAAGAAGATTAAACTTACCAGAAAAAAACTGGAAATTTTCTGCTAGCGATTTAAAAGAAAGAAAGTTGTGGGATAAATATCAAGAATGTTATGAAGATTTGTTAAATAGAACATCTACATCTCACGCACCTTGGTACACAATTCCTTCTGATGATAAAGACACTGCTCGGTACATAGTAGCTAAAACAATTTTAGAAACTATGGAACAATATAATTTTAAAGAACCAACTTTAGAAGATGATTTACAAGATCAGTTGCATCAGTTTATAAAAGAGTTGAACAACGAATAAAACAAAAACCAACCCCCAATTTTAGAAACATGGAATTAAACCTAACTAAACCAATCGTATTTTTCGATTTAGAAACTACTGGAATCAACATAGCAACCGATAGAATTGTAGAAATATCTATATTAAAAGTTTTTCCTAACGGCAATAAAGAAAGTAAAACTTGGTTAGTAAATCCAGAGATGCCTATTCCGCCACAAGTAACAGCAGTTCATGGTATTACTGATGACAAAGTAGCCAATGAACCTACTTTTAAAGAATTAGCTCCCAAAGTTAATGAGATGATTAAAGATGCTGATTTGGCAGGCTTTAACTCTAATAGGTTTGATATTCCGTTATTAGCAGAAGAGTTGTTAAGAGCTGGGATTGATTTTGATATGAAACAAAGAAAAGCTGTAGATGTACAGGTAATTTTTCATAAAAAAGAACAAAGAACTTTAAGTGCAGGCTATAAGTTTTACTGCGGAAAGGAATTAGAAGGAGCTCACTCTGCAGAAGCAGATACCATGGCAACCTATGAAATTTTAAAAGCGCAGTTAGACAAATATGATGATATTGAAAATTCAGTAGAAGCATTAAGTCAGTATTCAGCACACACTAAAAGAGCAGATTTTGCAGGTTTTATTTTATTTAATGACAAGCAACAAGAAATTTTTTCGTTTGGTAAATACAAAGGACGAACAGTAGAAGAGGTGCTAACAGAAAATCCAGGATATAATTCATGGATTCAGCAAGCAGATTTTCCGTTGTATACCAAAAAGGTGTTGCGTTTAATTAAAGAAAGAATGTCTGCGCCCAAAGAAGATAATAGAACAGATGAAGAAAAGCTAAAAGCTTTACAACAAAAATTTAATTTACGTTAATGTTTACAGAATATAAAAATTTACCAGATAACTCAAGAGTATGGGTGTATCAAGCAAATAGAGAGCTTACACAAGAAGAAATAGAATATATTAGTGCTAAAGCATTATTATTTATTGATAATTGGACACGTCATGGTGATGATTTAAAAGGATCATTTACTATAAAGTACAACCAATTTTTAGTGTTAGCTGTCGATGAAAGTTTTAATAATGTTTCAGGTTGCTCAATAGATGCTTCCGTACATTTTGTCCAACAATTAGAAAAAGAATTGACGTTGGATTTTACAGATAAAATGAATATTACTTTTAAAGATGGTGATATTATTAATTTAGTAAAATTAGCTGATTTTCAAACGTATGCTCAAGCCAAAAAAATTACAGGAGAAACTATAGTTTTTAATAATATGGTAAATACCAAAGCAGCTTTTGAAAAAGAGTGGGAGGTTCCAGCTAAAAACAGTTGGCACCAACGTTTCTTGGCCTAATAGTTGATTTATTAAAAAAAAATAGAAGAGAGAGAATGCTGAAAAGAATTTTAATCACCATTTTATTATTATTCCCCATTATTAACTCGGCACAAAGTTTAGATCCGTTAAGAGCTAAAGACGCCGAAGCTCAAGAAAAATGGGTGAATTCAATATTAGATTCATTAACTATTGATCAAAAAATAGGTCAGTTGTTTATGATTCAAGCATATTCTAATAAAGATTTTAAACATGAGCAGTACATAGCTGAAATGATTCAGAAGTACCATGTAGGAAATTTAATTTTTATGCAAGGATCACCTTTAGAACAGGTGATGTTAACAAATAAATATCAATCTTTAACACCAAAAGTGCCTTTGTTAATTGGTTTTGATGGTGAATGGGGCTTAGACATGCGTTTAAAGGATTCGTATCGTTTTCCTTGGAATATGACTTTAGGTGCTATTCAAGATGAGGATTTATTAGAAGAGGTTGGTAATAGAATAGGTGAGCATTGTAAACGTGTAGGAATTCACGTGAATTTTGCTCCTGTTGTAGATATTAATACCAATCCTAATAACCCAATTATAGGAAATAGATCTTTTGGGGAGTCTAAAGAAAATGTAGCTCTAAAATCTGTAGCATTTACAAAAGGAATGCAAAAGGCAGGTGTATTAGCCAATGCAAAACATTTTCCTGGGCATGGAGATACAGCAACAGATTCACATCATACATTACCAACTATTAATTTTTCTGAAGAAAGAATAGATACCTTAGAGTTATATCCTTTTAGAAAACAGTTTGATGCTGGTGTTGCTAGTGTTATGACAGCGCATTTAAGTATTCCGAGTTTAGAAAGTAATGATAGATTACCATCTTCTTTATCAAAAAATGTTGTTACCACACTTTTACAAGAAAAATTGGGCTTTTTAGGCCTTGTGTTTACAGATGGTTTAAATATGAAAGGTGCAGCTAATTATTCTTCTCCAGCAGAAATTAACTTGGCAGCTATCATGGCCGGAAATGACGTGTTGCTTATACCTCAAGAAGTTCCGTCAACCATAAAATTAATAAAAGAAGCTTTAGATAAAGGCATTATAACAGAATCGCGAATAAATCATTCTGTAAAAAAAATATTAAAGGCAAAGTATTTGGTTGGATTACATGATTATTTACCCATTGATGAATATCAAGTTATGACTGATATTAATGGAACAAAAGATGAGGTTTTACATAGAAAACTTATTAAAAACTCACTAACTGTTTTAAAAAATACCATTGGTACTTTACCCTTAAGAAATTTAGGTACAAAAAAGATAGCTTACGTAGCTTTGGGAGATGATAAAGGTACTCACTTTGTCAATATGATGAAAAATTACACCGATGTTGATATAGTTTCTGATAAGAATTTATCTGGTTTGCTTAAAAAGTTAAGTAAATATAACATTGTAGTAGTAGGATATCATAAATCGAACAAAAACCCATGGAAATCTTTCAAGTTTTCTAATAAAGATTTGGTTTGGCTTCATGAAATTTCAAGAAATAATAATGTTATTTTAAATGTAATGGCGAGTCCGTATAGTTTGTTACAATTAAAAACATTTAAGAATATAGAAACTTTAATGGTTTCTTATCAGAATAGTAAGTTAGCACAAGAGTTAAGTGCGCAAGCTATTTTTGGTGCATTTCCTATGCAAGGAAAACTTCCAGTTTCTATACAAGACGAATTTGAAGTTGGTGCAGGAATGAAAATTGACGGATTAAAACGTTTACAATATACCATTCCAGAAGAAGTGGGAATGTCTTCAGAAAAAATGAAAGATATAGACCGTTATATCGATACTATTTTAACCAAAAAAATGGCTCCTGGCGGACAAATTTTAGTAGC
The DNA here is from genome assembly GCF_042676005.1 of Tenacibaculum geojense. NCBI lineage: Bacteria > Pseudomonadati > Bacteroidota > Flavobacteriia > Flavobacteriales > Flavobacteriaceae > Tenacibaculum > Tenacibaculum geojense. The sequence goes on from NZ_JBHTJR010000031.1 coordinate 7,068, forward strand.
TAGAAACGGTCACGTGGTTTACAATAAAAGTTTTGGGTATCATACTAATTTAAAAAGAAGAAAAGTTAAGAATTCTGATATTTATGACTTAGCATCTTTAACTAAAATATTAGCATCACTACCTATGGTAATGAAAGCGGAAGAAGATAAAAAGATTTCTATTTACTCAAGTTTACGTGAAATTTTACCTTCATATAAAGACAGTAATAAAGATACTTTAGAAGTTCGTGAAATATTATCTCATTACGCTCGATTAAAATCATGGATTCCTTTTTATAAAAGAACTAAAGATGAAACAACAGGAAAAAACTCTAAAGAATTTTACAGTGCTATAAAAACAAGTAAGTTTAATATTAAGGTAGCTAAAAACTTATATTTAAATGAGATTTATAAAGATTCAATTCATCATTTAGTTAAAGATTCAGAACAGAGTGAACGAATAGGTTATAAATACAGTGATTTAGGATATTATATTATGAAAGAAGTTTTAGAGTATAAATATCATAAACCGTTAAATAAATTGGTAGATGAAACCTTTTATCAATCTTTAGGGTTAAACAGAACCAGTTATTTACCATTAGAAAAATTTAAAAAATATGAAATAGTGCCTACAGAAAAAGATAGTTATTTCAGAAACCAATTAGTACATGGTTATGTTCATGATATGGGTGCTGCAATGTTAGGCGGAGTTGGTGGTCATGCCGGATTGTTTGCTAACGCTAATGATGTAGCTAAAATAATGCAGATGTATCTTCAAGAGGGAACTTATGGAGGTGTTCAATATTTTAAACCAGAAACTGTTCAGAAGTTTAATAAAAGATATTACGCAAATAAAAGAAACCGAAGGGGTTTAGGTTTTGATAAACCTCAAATTAACCCCAGAGAAAAACCAACCTGTGGTTGTGTATCTGATAATAGTTTTGGACATAGCGGTTTTACAGGTACTTATACGTGGGCAGATCCTGATAGTGGAATTGTATATGTTTTTTTATCAAATAGAGTGTATCCAACAATGGATAATAAAGGTTTGGTAAGACAAAATATTAGAACAAAAATTCAAAAAGTTATTCAAGAATCTATCCAGGTTTGGTAGCAGAAAATTTAGTGAAAGTTGCTACTAGAAGTAACGAAATTGAAAAATATAGGTAGGCTGCATTTAAATTAAAAATGTAGCCTATAATAATTGAAACAACTAAGTAGTTCACAAAAACGAACACTAGGTTTACGCTAAACCTAAAAGTATCTAAAAATTCCACTTCATTAATTTTTTTTCGAATTACTTCCCAAAGTATGTATGGGAATAAAGTGTTTATTATAATTAAAAGCTTTAAAAAGCCTAGGCTGTATTGTTTTTTTGGGTTGACTTTGAAAGAACTTTTGGCTATTTGTTGATTAACTTCAGTTACTTTGGTAAAATCAACATTATTTCTAATTAAAGTATTCTCAATTGTTGAATAATTTTCATTGTTAGGAATATGAACAGATAACTTTTGCAAAGCCAAAGAAACTTCCTGTTTAATTTCATTGGCAGACTGATTTGTGTTTTCAGTATTGTAAAATTTATTAGCTAAAATAGGTTTTCCAAAGTTAACAGATGCCGAACTAGGGTAAACAGCGGGGTTTTGATAGGTAATTCCTACAGGAACAATATAAATTTTATGTTGAGGATATTTATCTAAAAAACTAAATACAAAACGCGTAAACCCTTTACTTAAAGGCCTAATGGTTCTTTTTCTTTGATGACTGCCTTCTGGAAAAATCAAAATAGATTTTTTGTAAAGAAATAACTCTTCACAAGCTAAAAATATTTGTTTATTTCTGTCTAATTTACCAATACCATCTCGAATTCGGTAGATAGGCATCATACCTAGTTTTTGAAATATTTTTTTGCTTATCGTGTTAGAAAAAACTGCAGCCTGTACTAAAAAGTAGGTTCTTCTTTTAATATTAGCAGCTATCAATAGAGGGTCTAATAAACCATTTGGGTGATTTGCTGCAAATAAAACAGCCTCATTTTCTGGTATATTTTCTGTACCGTTAACGGTAATCTTTTTAGAATAAAAAAAGAGTCCGCATTTAACAATAACCTTAAACGTATAGTATAAATTAAATTTCATTATTTTGCTGCTTTCTACCCCAAAAAGTTGCTAATAGTATTCCAGAAAAAATATCCCAAACGCCCCAAAAAGCAGCTAATAAAGCCATGCCGCCAAGTCCGTTGAAAAAGTCAAAAATTAATAACAATCCTAAGCCGCTATTTTGGATACCAGTTTCTATAGTTATTGTTTTTCTATCTTGTTTTGTAAGTTTAAAAATACTACTGGTTGTATAGCCAATTACATATGCAAATACATTGTGAAAAATAACTAATAAATAAACAAGGTGAATATAATTTTTAAAAACGCTTATATTGTCATATAAAGCAATTACAATTAAAATTAAAAAGAAGAAAACAGAAAAGGGTCTCAACACTTTATTAATTTTAGTAGCCATTTCTTCATGGTTATGCTTTACAAACATTCCTAAAGCTAAGGGAACTCCTAAAATTAATAATACTAATTTAAACATAGCAAACGGACTCAATGAAACCGTTTTTAAAATTTCATTTGTGGGTTCATATAAACTTCCCCAAAATTGTAAGTTAAACGGGGTTAGAAAAAGGCTTAATAAGGTGGCTAAAGCAGTTAAACTTACGGATAAAGCAGCATTTCCATTAGCCATTTTGCTAAAAAAGTTAGAAACATTACCGCCAGGACAAGCAGCAACCATCATCATACCTAATGCAAAACTAGGATGAGGTTTTATTAGGTAAATAGCGATAAATGTTAAAAATGGAAGAAAAATAAATTGTGATAAAACTCCAACCAATACTATTTTAGGGTTTTTAGCTAATCGTTTAAAATCATCAATTTTTATATCCAAAGCAACACCAAACATAATTATTGCTAAAGCAATGTTTAACATCCATAAAGATTCAGTGTCAAAATTTATTTTAATAGTATCTATATCAATGTTTAAAAGCATATTCAATAATATTAGATCCCATTTTTAGTGCTTTTTCTCTTATTTCTTTAGGGTTATTATGAACTGCTTGATCTTCCCAACCATCATTTAAATCACTTTCATAATCATAAAAAAGAACGAGTCTATTTTCATAAAATATACCAAATCCTTGTGGTGGTTTTTTATCATGTTCATGAATTTTAGGTAACCCGTTTGGAAATTTAAAAGTTTGATTGTAAATAGGATGATTTGCAGGAATTTCTTTTAGTTCTAACGTAGGAAACACTTTTTTTAACTCACGTCTAAAGTAATTATCCATACCATAGTTGTCAGAAACATGTAAAAAACCACCAGATTTAAGATAATTTCTAAGATTTTCAGCTGCATCGTCATCAAAATATACATTACCATGCCCCGTCATAAAAACAATAGGATAGTTAAACAAATCTTCATCGTTAGGTTTAACTGATGGTATAGTATTATCTATTTTTGTGCGAGTATTACTATTGGTAAAAGCTACTAAATTTTTAAGCGCAGTAGGGTTGGCATACCAATCACCACCGCCACCGTAATGTAATACTGCAATTTGTTGTGCACAAAATGAATGTATACAAAACAATATTAGTAGAATGCTTAACTTTTTCATTGGTTAATTGTATAAGATAACAAGCAAGATACTAAATGTAAAATAGGTCAGCAAATAAACTATCTTTACTCATTTACAAAAGAAACACTGTGGGTTGCTACCAATGCAGCAGTCTCTGTTCTTAACCTACTTTTACCTAAGGTTATTGGTATAAAGTTTTTTTGAATACTTTTTTTAATTTCTTCGGAAGAAAAATCACCTTCTGGACCAATTAAAATTACTAAGTTTTTATGTGAAGAAGCAACCTTTTTTAGTGATAGTTTTTCTTCATTTTCACAATGTGCAATACAAGTTGTAGCACCATCAAAATCTTGAAGAATAAAATCAGAAAATTTCACAGCATCATTAAGTTTAGGTAATGTAAACTTTAGTGATTGCTTCATAGCAGATTGAATAATTTTTTCTAACCTGTCTTTTTTTACAACCTTTCTTTCAGAATTCTGACAAATTATAGGTGTAATTTCATCAATACCTATTTCGGTAGCTTTTTCTAAAAACCATTCTAACCGATCATTGCTTTTAGTAGGAGCAATGGCAATATGTAAATGATAATTCCATTCTTTTGCCTTGTAAGTAGCATTGGTTATAACGGCTACACATTTTTTGTCATTAGGTATGCTAATTTCAGCAGTAAATAAATAACCAACACCGTTGGTGATGTGCAATATATCACCTTCTTTTTTTCTTAATACTCTAACAATATGTCTACTTTCATCTTTATCAAAAAGTATTTGTTGTGTATCGGTGTTAATATTTGGGTTGTAAAATAACTGCATACTAAATATCTAACTTATATGTTTTTCTTCTTTTAATAGTTTCAGAACCAAAATTTTTCCAAATTTTTCTAATAGCATCATTATTTGCTAGTTCTGGAGTTCTTATACAATCTTGAATATTTTTATCTTTCAACGTATTAAAAAACAAATCAAAAATAATGGCAGTAACCCCTTTGTTTTGATAGTCAGGATGTACCCCAATTAAGTAAAAGGTTACATTTTTTGGTTTTTTTCGTGCTTTTAATAAATGAAAAATTCCGAAAGGAAACAATTTACCTTTTGCTTTTTGCATTGCTTCCGAAAAGGAAGGCATTATAATGGCAAAGGCAATTATTTTATGATTTTCATCAACAACAAATTTTATAAATTCTGGATTGATAAAATTGATGTATTTCTTTTTAAAATAAGCAACTTGTGCGTCAGAAATAGGAACGAACGTAGATAGTTTGGCATATGATTGACTAAATAATTCAAACATTTCATCAACATAAGGCATAATATCTTTAGACTTGGTAAAGTTTAAAGGTGTTAGGTTGTAACGTTTTTGTATTAAGTTACTCGCCTTGATGTATTTTTCCATATTTTTTCTAGGAAACGGAAATTTACTTTCTACGTATTCTTTTTCTTGAATAAAGCCTAATTGCTCTAAATGATCTTTGTAGTACGGATGATTATACCATGTTATCATGGTACCAATATGGTCAAAGCCTTCGGTTAAAACTCCTGTTTTATCTAAATTACTAAAACCAACGGGACCTTCTACATAACTTAGGTTATGTTCTTTACCAATCTCAATTACTTTATCAATTAATGCTTTGGTAACCTCTACATCATCAATAACATCAAACCAGCCAAATCGCATTTTTTTTATGCCTTGTTTTTCGGTTTCGTATTTATTAATAATTGCAGCAACTCTACCAACTATTTTATTATTTTTTTTGGCTACAAAAAAACGAGCAATGGCATGCTCAAAAACTGGGTTTTTAGTTTTATCAAAACTTTCCATTTCATCTACAATGATTGGGGGTACCCAATAAGGATTGTTTTTATATAATGAAAAAGGAAATGTAACAAACTGTTTCATTTCCTTTTTAGTGTGTATTTCTTGTAACTGTATCATACAGCAAAAATATAATTTCTATTCGTCTTCTTTCTTTTTGGCTGCTCTTTTCTTTTTCTCTTCTTCATATTGCCTTTGAAGCTCTTCTTCTTTAGCTTTTTCTTCTTCTTTTTTAAGCTCTTCTTCCATCTTTTTAATTTCTTTTTCGAGCTTTAAGCGTTCTTTTTCTTTTCGTTTTTCCTCTTTTAATTTTTCTTTTTCTAGTTTTTTTAATGCTTTTTCTTCTTCTTTCTTCTTCTTTTTTGCTGCTTTTTTATCAGCTTTTGTAGTTTGTTTTTTCTCTTTTTCGTCTTTTTTAGTTAGATCGTCTAAAATTGATTTAGGACGCTTTCTACCTCTTGGATCATCATTAATGTCTTCATCATTAATATCGTTACCTTCTTCAATTTCAGGGTCAATTTTGTCTTTCTTCTTAAAGATACCCTTAATTTTATCCAACATACGTCCAAAGAAACCTTTATTGTAGGTTTGAGTTTTTTCTTCCTCAATTTTATTTCCAAACTCATCTAATTCAACAAACTTATCAACATGCCTGTCTATTCTGTAAGAAACACCAATACTTCCATGATATCCTATACTTTCTTCTTGAAAGGTAGAACGTAAGGCCGAATTAATTTGTATGTTTTTATTAAATAGGTAAGCAACTCCTAAACCTAGGTTGCTTTGTGTTTCTTGTTTGTTAAATAAAGCTTGATGTTCTGCAAAACCAGACCATTTTTTATTAAAATTATATGTTCCTGATATAATGTAAGACCATTCAGGTAAATAACCTCCCATGTAGTTGTAATAGATATTGGTAATTACATTAAGTCTGTCAGAAAACTCATTTTGAAGTAATACACCAAGCTTAGGTGTTATTCCACCTCTTTGATGATAATCATTTAAAAAAGAACCAATATTTACTCCTGCATACACAGAAACATGAGGAATCCATCTTTTAAAATCAAACTTATGACGTTTGTTCCAGCTTCTAATTTCTTTACTTCTATCGTTATATTTTGGTACAAATACTAAATATTTAGCAGCTAAAGTAAATTGACCAAAACCAAATTGATTAGTTGTGGATTCGTAAATATTTAAGAAAGCATTTTTATCTTGTTGAATTGCTGTAGTTAAGCTTACTTCAAATTTTTCATCAAGTAAACCAGTTCTAAAATGAATGTTTAATCCTGTTGCTTGTGGGTTGCTAAATGTAGGAATAGCATCTGCCTTTCTATGAAAAAAACTTGTTTCAAATTGATATACCCCGGTTCCAACGCTATATGGACTCTCAGAAAGTCCTGGGCGGTTAGAGTTGATTACCTCTGTATATTGTGCGGAAACAGAGATAGTTGCTAATAATAAGAAAAGAGTTAAAAACTTCTTAATCATCTAATAAAAACTACAATTTTAGGGATTTTACAAACATACAGTAAAAAAATTAATCGTCAATAACTAAGTTTACCAAAGTATTAACGTAGCATTTTGCTTCAAATTGTTATTTTTGGTTGATTTTATTTGAACAAACAAAGTTTATGACTCATATTCACCAGGCAGGGCCTGTTAACTTTTTGAAAACCATTTTAATAATTGTTTTTATTTACTATTTGTTAAAGTTTTTAGCAAAGTTATTTGCTCCGTATTTAATGAAAAAAGCGGTTGAAAAAGTGCAAAAGAAAGCACAAGAGCAAGCAAATCGTCAGCAAAAAAACGATGTTAAAGTAGGAGAGACTGTAATTGATAAAAAACCAAATACTTCACAACAAAGCAATAACTCTGTAGGAGAATACGTTGATTTTGAAGAATTAGACTAACCATGAATTTTAAAAAGTATTTACCATATGTAATTGCAATGTTAATTTTTGTAATTGCATCTATAGTGTATTTTAATCCCATATTGAGCGGTAAAAAAATAAAGCAAAGTGACATTGTTCAGTTTTCTGGAATGTCTAAAGAAATTGTTGATTTTAGAGCAGAAAATAATGAAGAACCCTATTGGCTAGGTAATGCTTTTAGTGGTATGCCTGCATACCAAGTTAGTGCCTATTATCCAAACGATTTGGTTAGGTATTTAGATAAAGCTGTTCGGTTTTTACCAAGACCTGCAGATTATTTGTTCTTATATTTTATTAGCTTTTTTGTATTACTATTAGCATTAAATGTTCATTGGAGAGTTGCAATAGTGGGTAGTTTGGCTTTTGGTTTTTCAACATACTTAATTATTATTTTTGGAGCCGGACATAATGCTAAAGCACATGCCATTGGTTATATGCCACTTGTAATTGCAGGTTTTGTATATATATTTAAACAGCGGTATCTTTTAGGTTTTGTAATTACAGCATTAGCTATGGCGTTAGAGATTTATGCTAACCATCCACAAATGACTTATTACCTTGGTTTCACTTTATTAATTTTAGGTATTGTTGAATTTATTTCTGCATTACAAAAAAAGGTTTTACCAAAGTTTGCCAAACAAGTAGCTGTAATTTTGTTGGCTGTTATTATTGGAGTAGGCGCAAATGCTCCTAGGTTATTAGCCATGAAAGAGTACACTGCTTTTAGTACGCGAGGAAAATCTGAATTAACTATAAATCCTGATGGAAGTCCTAAACAAGCATCAAATGGTTTAGATAAAGAGTACATTACGCAGTATAGTTATGGTATTGCTGAAACATTTAATTTATTTATTCCAAGGTTTATGGGAGGAGGAACTGTAGAAAAGTTAGATGAAAATTCTAATTTTTATCAGTTTTTAGAAACCAATATTGGTAGAAAAGGAGCAAAAGAAAACGCGAATAATGCGTTAACTTACTGGGGAAAACAACCAATTGTTGAAGCACCTGCTTATATTGGAGCTGTACTGATTTTTCTGTTTTTCTTAGGAGCTATTATTGTTAGAGGAAAAATAAAAAAGTGGTTAGTTGCAGCAACTATATTTTCAATTGTGCTAAGTTGGGGTAAAAATTTTGGATTAATTACCAACTTGTTTATAGATTATGTTCCGTTATATAACAAGTTTAGAGCAGTTTCTTCAATTCAAGTAATTGCAGAATTATGCATTCCTCTTTTAGGAATTTTAGGATTGCAAAAAATGATTTCCTCATCAATATCATCAGAAGAAAAAATTGAATCACTAAAAAAAGCATTCATAATTACAGGAGGTATTGCGTTACTATTTATGTTAACAGGAGGCGCATTATTTGCTTTTGAAGGTATTAGAGACGAAAATTATAAACAACTACCTGGTTTGCTAGAGGCGTTAATTGAAGATAGAAAAGCAATGTTGTTTTCGGATAGTTTACGTTCGTTGCTATTAGTTACAGCCTCTTCAGGCGTGTTATGGATGTTACTTCAAAATAAGTTAAAAGAACATTTAGCAATATTACTAATTGGAGGTTTAATTGTTTTTGATTTAGTTTCTGTTGATATAAAATATGTAAATAAAGAAGATTTCGTCAGAGCAAAAAACGTTAGTCAACCATTTAGTTTAACCAAAGCAGATCAACAAATTTTACAAGATACTACTCATTACAGAGTTGCTAATTTTACTACAGATCCAATGCAAGATGGTAGAACATCTTACTATCATAAATCAATAGGAGGTTATCATGCAGCTAAAATGAAACGTTATCAAGAACTTTTTGATTATCAATTAGCCAAGAGTAATTATGAAGTGTTACATATGTTAAATACTAAGTATTTAATTGTGGGAGAAGATAAAGTAGAGGTTAATCCTGATGCAAATGGAAATGCATGGTTTGTAAATAAACTACTACCAGTATCAACTGCTAATGAAGAAATTTTAGCATTGGATACTATTAATACCAAAGAGGTTGCTGTAATTAGAAAAGAACAATTATTAGAAACACCATCATTAAAACAAGATTCTTTAGCAAGTATTTCGCTAAAAAAATATAGCATTAACGAGTTGATTTACGAGAGTAGCACCAATAGTGAGCAGTTTGCTGTTTTTTCTGAAGTTTTTTATAAAAAAGGATGGAATGCCTATGTTGACGGTGAGTTAACACCTCATTATCAAGTTAATTATGTGTTAAGAGGAATGTTTGTTCCTGAAGGTAATCATACCATTGTTTATAAGTTTGAACCAGAAGTAATTACGCAAGGTAAAGCAGTGTCGTTATTTTCATATGCATTGTTACTACTTTTACCAATTGGTTGGATATTTTATCAAAAGAAAAAGTAAAAACAAATTATTTAGATAAACTTTTAATATAAGCAGATGGAGTAACATTCATCTGCTTTTTAAATGCTCTAGTAAAGGCAGATGAACTACCATAACCAATTTCCTCAGCTAAAGCTTGAATAGAATATTTACGATACGTAGTATCTGTATTTAGTTTATCAATAATATAGCTAATTTTCTTTTTGGTGAAGTATTGTTTAAAAGTTTCTTGCTTATGTTTGTTAAAAACAAATGAAATATAAGTAGAGTTTGTTTCAAGCTTTTCAGCAATTTTATTAATAGAAAAATCAGCTTGTAAATACGCATCTTGTTGCTCCATTAAATTAATTGCAGTTAAAATTTCAGCTTCAAAATCTTCATTAATATTATAAGCTACTTTTTCAGTTTTCTCAACTACATTGTTATTTTTTAAATCAAGTATAATTTGATTTGTTTCCTTTTTCTTACTAACAAGGTATAAATACGTTAATAGTAAGATGATGATTATAGAGAATATATAAATCAATTTATTTTTATCGTTAACATTCTCTTGTTTAATAATTTGGGAGTTTAATTTTTTTGCCTCTGCAAAATCGTTGTTATATAAAAGTTGAAATGTTTTTTCTTTGTTTTTTCTAGCTTTTTCAAATGAAGTAATTTCAAGTTTAGAGTACTTGTAAGCACTATCAATTTCATTTAAATTAAAATATTCTTTTGAGAGTATGTTGTATAATGTGATAAGGTTACTTCTCCTACACTTATCTTTTTTATTATGAATTAGTTTTTTAGCAAAATACATGGCAGAATCGCTATTTTTTAACGCATGGTAACAAATTGCTTTGTTCATGTACTCATGATGCTTATAGTCAAAACTATTTGCTGTATTTTTATAATTGTTGATGGAGTTTATAGCACCTTTATAATCTTTTCTGGCCATTAAAACATCAGTCATGGCTATATTGTGTTTAAAAGCAGCACTTTTAGCGGAAGAGTCATAAATTTTAGCAGCATCGTAGCTTTTATGGTAAAAATAAAAAGCAGAATCTAAATAAGAAGCATTGTTTAACTCTTTACCAAGTAAAATATAGGAGTCAGCAAGTGTTTTGGTAATATCAGCCTCTAAACTTAGAGACTCAATACTATTTTTATCGTAATAAATAGAAGAAATATTCTCTTTAAAGGTCTCTTTAGCTATTTCTATAGCTTTTTGAGGCATGTTTAAATGATTTTTAATAACTGCTTTGTTTAAAGAGTTTTGAAGTTGATGTTGAAAATTGATTTTATCTTTTACAGGTTTATCATTTATAGTTTTTTCTATTTGAATAAGATAATGATACGCTTTATCATAATTTTCATGGTTTTTTTCGAGCTCACACAATCTATTTAAAAATAAAATACGATTTTCTAGTAAACAGTTATCATCATTATTTTTTGTTATTAATGAATCAGTAAGTTCTAAATATGCTAAAGCTATTTGTTTTGCTTCTCTATGTTTATGCGCTTTGTAAAGTTGGTGAGATTTTTTTTGAAAAGACTTTAGTTTTACACAAATATCATTAACGTCTGTAGACTTAGAAAAATAAAAGTTTAGAGAGTCAATATTAAGCTTATTCATGTTAGAAGTTGTATACAAAGAGGTTGTTTTTGTATTTTGACGTTGAGAAAAAATAGAAAAACTAAACAAAAGTAAAGTGCTTACAATAAGTTTTTTAAGTACGTTATTCACGTTTGTTTTTTATAAAATGTATAAAACTAAATTATAGAAGCATCAAAAATAGTTATACTTTTTATAAAAACAACTATATAACTTTTTTTTAGTAACTAATCTTGGAATATATTTGAAATGCTATTTTAAAGAGAGAGTAGATAAACTACTACAAAAAGAAAATTAAAGGAAACCTATTTGGTTTCCTTTTTTGTTATTTATATCATAATATTTTTAAGGTGTAATTCTGAAAGTTTACTTTTGATGTTTTGTAATGATAATTCTATTATTGTAATTCAAATTTAGAGTAAGTATGCGCATTGGAATGATTTTAGATAAAACGTTTCCGCCAGATCCAAGGGTAGAAAACGAGGCTGTAGAACTTATTAAAGCAGGAAACGAGGTCTTTCTATTTTGTTTGCATTATACAAATAAAAATGATGAAACGGATGCTAACGGTATTCAAATTAAAAGATATAAGAGTAATACATTAGAATATAAATTTAGTGCATTAACGTACACTGTACCTGTTTACTCTTGGTTGATGAAACAAAAAATCAGCCATTTTATTAAGCATAATAAAATTGAAGCATTACATATTCATGACATGCGAATTGCTCAAGCAACTTTTTGGGCTAATAAAACCTTTAAATTAAAAACTGTTTTAGATTTACATGATAACTTTCCTGAAATCATGAAGTTTTATCCACATTTACAAAAGTTTCCGGGGAAGTATTTAATTTCACCAAAAAAATGGAAACATAAAGAAGAGCAGTTTATTAAAAAAGCAACCAAAGTTATTACCGTATCTAATGAGTTTGTTAATGAAATTATTGAAAGAACTTCTGTAGAAAAAACAAAAGTTGAATTAGTACCTAATACTATCAGAAAATCATTTTATGAAGACTATATATTAGATGAAAAAATTATAGAAAAGTATAAAAATGATTTTGTGGTTTTGTACTTAGGAGATACTAATTTGAGAAGAGGTTTACAAACAGCCATTAGAGCCTCAAAAGTTTTAAAAAATCAAATTACCAATTATAAATTAGTAATTGTAGGGAGTAATACCACAGATATTATACTGAAACAAGAAATAGAAGAAAATAATCTTAATGATTGTGTTATAATGGAAGGTTGGCAAGATGTTAGTTTATTTCAATCATATATAAAAGCAAGTGCTGTTTGTATTTCACCTTTACATAGAAATATTCAGCATGATATTGCTTACGCAAATAAGTTATTTCAATACATGAGTTTTGCAAAACCGTTGTTGGTTAGTAATGCCACTGCTCAGAAAAATTTAATTCAGAAAGTAAAAGCAGGTCTGGTACATACAGAAAAAGATGCTGATGATTTTTGTGCTAAAATTTTAGAGTTGTATCACGATGCCTCTCTAAGGGATAAATTAGGTAACAATGGTCAGCAATTTGTTATGAATGAATTTACTTGGGATAAAACTTCTCAAAATTTAATTAATTTGTATAAAAACTTATAGTTTATTGAAGGTTTTAATAATTACATACTATTGGCCACCAGCAGGAGGTTCTGGTGTTCAGCGTTGGCTTAAATTTGTTAAATATCTACAAGATTTTGGTGTAGAACCTATTGTTTATACTGTAGACAACCCTAATTATGCATTAACAGATGAATCTCTACAAAAAGAAGTACCAGATAATATTCAGGTAATTAAACAACCTATTTTTGAACCTAATACTATTTTTTCTTTCTTTAAAAAGAAAAATAAAAAAACGAGTGCCGGATTTTTAGCTCAAAAACCTGGAGTCATCAATAAAATAATGCATTATGTTAGAGCAAACTATTTTATTCCTGATGCTAGAAAGTTTTGGATTAAGCCATCTGTTAATTATTTATCAACTTATTTAAAAAAGAACCCTGTTTCGGCTATCATAACAACAGGTCCGCCACATAGTTTACATATAATAGGGTATCAGCTTCGAAAACAATTAAACCTGAAATGGTTAGCTGATTTTAGAGATCCATGGACAGATATTGACTATTTTCATCATCTTCCATTATCCAAAAAAGCAAAAGAAAAACATTTTAAATTAGAAAAAACAGTTTTAGAAACTGCAGACATAACTCTTGTAGTTGGGGAAACCATGAAAAGAAATTATCAAAAATATACTGATAATATTCATGTTATTACGAATGGTTTTGACACCAAAATGAGTACTGACGAAAGTACAACTTTAGATACTAAATTTACACTCACCCATATTGGTTTAATGAATGCTGACAGAAACCCTACTATATTATGGAAAGTTTTAGATCAGCTATGCAAAGAAATCAAAGGTTTTTCTGATGATTTAGAAGTAGTTTTGGTAGGAAGTATAGCAGAAGAGGTAAACAACGAATTAAACGGTTATAATAATATTAGCGTGGATAGGGTTGGATATTTGCCTCATAAAGAAGTGCAATTTTATCAAAGAAAATCACAAGTTTTATTATTATCAGTAAACAATGTTCCGAGTGCTAAAGGTATTATTACAGGAAAAATTTTTGAATATCTTCAGGCAAAACGACCTATTTTAGCTATTGGACCAACAGATGGTGATTTGGCAGCTATTTTAAACAAAACACAATCTGGAGTTATCGTTAATTTTGATGATATTGATAATTTAAAAGTCAATATTCAAAAACTTTATGAGCAGTATAAAAATAATACCTTAACTACACAAAGTGTAAATATATCTTCATATCACAGAAAAAAACTAACAGAACAGTTAGCGAACATAATTAAACAAACCGTAAAGTCTTGAAAAAAATAGTAACTATTTTAGGAGCACGACCACAATTTATTAAAGGTGCAGTATTAAGCAGAGAAATTAGTAAGTTCAATGATGTAGAAGAAGTTATTGTTCATACTGGTCAGCATTATGATGCTAATATGAGTGCTGTTTTTTTTGATGAAATGAAAATACCGCAGCCTAAATATAATTTAGCTATTAATGGATTAAATCATGGTGCTATGACTGGGCAAATGTTAGAAAAAATTGAGGCTATTTTAGTAGACGAGAAACCAGATGCTGTGGTTGTTTTTGGAGATACTAATTCTACTTTAGCTGGAGCATTAGCTGCTAAAAAATTACATATCAAAATTGTTCATGTAGAGGCAGGTTTACGGTCGTTTAACATGAAAATGCCTGAAGAAGTAAATAGAATAGTTACAGATAGAATATCTGATTTATTAATTTGTCCTACACAAAAAGCTATAGAAAACCTTCAGTTAGAAGGATTTTCATCTTTTGATGTCGCTATTGAAAATCATGGAGACATCATGAAAGATGCGATGGATTTTTATTCAGTATTAGCTAAAGATAAATCGACTATATTTAAAAAGACAAGTATTAATAAAGATAATTTTTTATTGGCTACCATACACAGGCAAGAAAATACAGACGACAGAAATAAGCTTTCAGATATTTTTAAATCGTTAGATGCTATAAATGAATTCACACAAGTGGTAATGCCTCTTCACCCAAGAACTAAAAAGAAGTTATCAGAATATAATATCGATACAACTATAACTTTAATAGATCCTGTAGGATATTTTGATATGATTATGTTACTTACTCATTGTAAATTGGTAGCTACAGATAGCGGAGGTCTTCAAAAAGAAGCTTTTTTTAATCAGAAACACTGTATCATTGTAAGGGAAGAAACAGAGTGGATTGAATTAGTAAACAATAATTTTGCACAATTAACAGGTCCTAATAGTGATAAAATTCTAGATGCTTTTCATGATTTAAATCAAAAAAAGAGTAATTTTAATACCAACTTGTACGGTGATAATGTTGGAGAAAAAATATACACATCAATTAAACAATTAATTCAATAAACATTTGGGTTTAATATTTAAACAATCATTCAAAAACACCCTAATTATCTATTTAGGGTTTTTAGTAGGCGGACTAAATACCATTTTATTATATCCTAGAATTTTAGAATCTGAATATTACGGGTTAACATCTTATTTACTTAGTTATTCTAATGTAATAATGCCATTAACAGCTTTTGGTATTCAGTATACCATAGTTAAGTTTTTCTCTTCTTACATATCCAAAGAAGATAAAGATCGGTTTTTAACAGTAGCCATATTTTTACCTTTATTAGTTGCATTACCAATTGGTTTTTTATGGGATAATATTCATGATTATATTGTCCAAAAGCTACCTAAAGAAAATTTAATAGTAAAAGATTATACTATTGTAATATACATTGTAGCCGTTTGTTGCGCATATTTTGAAGTATTCTACTCTTGGGCCAAGGTACAACTACAAACAGTATTTGGAAATGTTTTAAAGGAGTTTTGGAATAGGGCAGTGGTTATGATATTATTAGTAGCGGTTTTTGCTAATTGGATAACTAAACCAGAATTCATTTACATTTTAACAGGCACATATATTTTACGTACAGTATTAATGATGTTTTATGCTTTGTACCTATATACGCCTAAATTTAGTTTTAAATTACCACATAATTTTAAAGATGTAATACGATATTCTTTATACATAATATTAGCGGGAAGTGCAGGAGCTATCATTTTAGATATAGATAAAATTATGATCCCGGATAAGGATACTTTTGAAAAAGCAGCATATTATACGGTTGCAGTTTTTATTGGCTCTTTTATTGAAGCTCCGGGAAGAGCAATGACTCAGATTCTTCAACCGTTAACATCACAGTCATTAAATGAAAACGATAGTAAAGAGGTTGAAAGTCTTTACAAAAAAAGTTCAATAAATTTATTATTGGTAGGCGGATTGTTTTTTTTATTAGTTAACTGTAATGTTGCTGAACTTTTTAAAGTAATGCCAGATAAAGGTTATGCTGGTGGAGAGTTAGTTGTTTTGATGATTTCTGC
Source organism: Tenacibaculum geojense (assembly GCF_042676005.1). Taxonomy (NCBI): domain Bacteria; kingdom Pseudomonadati; phylum Bacteroidota; class Flavobacteriia; order Flavobacteriales; family Flavobacteriaceae; genus Tenacibaculum; species Tenacibaculum geojense. The sequence goes on from NZ_JBHTJR010000031.1 coordinate 23,368, forward strand.
AGTGAAGTTATATACAATGTTTTTAGGTAATAATACAACCATTATTAATAACTCTCAGTTTTACAGAATATCTTTACCAATTGGTGTTGGTATGGCAGGTATGGTGTATTTGTTAAACAGGTATTTTTATTTCCATATTGAAATGGGCACCGATGGATTGGCTTTGTCAACGCTAATATCTGTAGGTATTTTTAATACTTTTAAAATATGGTTTGTTAATAACAAATTTAAAATGCATCCTTTTAGTAATAAATCTTGGCAAATGATGATGATTATTCTTGTTTTGTTTGGAGCGTTCTATTTTTGGGATTTTAATGTGCCAGAAATTACTTACAAAAAGTTTAATATCCACCCATTACTAAACATTATTTTAAAAACACTAATTATTTTGCCAGTATATTTAATTATAGTATTTAAATTAAATATTTCTCCTCAAGTTAACGCGTTGTATAACAGAATTAAAAGATAAATAAAAAAGGTATACTACATGAGTGGTATACCTTTTTAAACTGAATGAAATATTGTTGGGGGGCTATTTCATGTTTCAAATTAACAAATAATAATTAACTATTTAGTTAACTTATGTTTATAATTAAAATAGCCTTTTATGAAACTAATTTTTTTCTAATTCTACTTAACTGTACAGGTGTGATATTTAAGTAATTAGCAATTTGATACTGTGGTAATAAATTTTCTAAATCAGAAAATTCTTCTTTTAACATTAAATATCTTTCAGTAGCGTCAAATAATGATAATTGATCGATTCTTCTTTCAGAGCGCATGTATACTTGTTCTAATATTTTGGCATATACTGTAGATAATTCAGTATTTACTTTTACCAAGTCTATAAAATCATAGTAGTCTCCTTTGTATACTTCACAGTCAGTTAAACATACATATGCTGCATTAGAAGGCTCTCTTCTAATTAATGAACTTAATGGTCCAATAGCTTGATTGCTTCTGTATAATGTTCTAATAACTTCATTTCCGTTATCATTTTTAATAAAGCAAGCACCTATACCGTTTTTTAAAATATAAAAGTTTCTAGTTAGCTTATTATAGTCAACAATTATATCATCTTTAAAATATGTTTCTTTAGTTAATAAAGATTTAAATTGCTCTATGGTTTGGTCTGATACGTTAATACTGTAACTAGTCAAATAGCCTCTAGCTAAATTTTTAGTTTCATCGTTCAATGTCATTGTAGTAGTTGTTTGTGTTTTTTTAATTACTTATAATTGGATATTTTCTAATATGGTTGAAGCATTTCCTCCTTCCATAAATAATAAATCTAATATGGATAAGTTTGATATAAATCCGTATTTATCATCAAACATTTGTACATAAGGAGTCATTGTTATTTCAACTCCTTTTTTGGCAATAGCCAAATTTCTATAATCTTGTTCTGTGTCAATTTTATATTCAACTGTTTTTGCAAATTCCTGACTAATTTGTAGTGCATCAGTAACAAATAAATGTGTGTCTATACAAACGTCTTGTAAAAACTTATATTTAGTATTGAATATTTTTGCTAAATCATCTTCAAAAAACTCAAAAAAAGGTGAGGCTCTGTAAGCAGATTGTAACGATTTAAAATGTTGAGCTTGCCAAGGAAAATCATTCTCAACAATAGTATCTTTTGTTTTTTTTCTTCCCTGTACTGTTTTGTGTTTTACAGGTATATTTAAAGATAATTTTCCGTTTGCCCCATATATATAACAACGGTTTCTATAGGTTTGTTTTTGAAAATTATCATGTATCTCAAAAGTTACAAAATTATTTTGATAAATAGCAGCGTATTGAGCTATTGGTGAAAAATATGTTGGAATAAATACTGCCAATGTTTATGCTTTTTTCTTTTTAGGTTTAAATAGTCCGTATAAAATTAGCGCTATTACTACAATAGAAATCCAGAAATATGATTTAGACTTACCATTAGTAACAGTTGTAAACATTCTATCCCATCTAACAGCTCCCGTTTTAGAGTCAATGCTGAACCATATCATAACAGGTTTTCCAACTACGTGGTCAAATGGTACATATCCCCATGCTCTTGCATCTAAAGAGTTTTGACGATTATCACCCATCATCCAATAATAATCTTGTTTAAAAGTATACGAATTGGCTTTTGCACCATTAATATAAATATCGTTATGATGAATTGTTAAATCATTGTTTTCATATCTTCTTATTATTTGCTCATAAAAAGATATGTTGTCACTGTTTAATTCAATTGTATCTCCTTTTTTAGGTATGTATATAGGGCCAAAATTATCTACAGACCACGGGTATTTTGGATTATGAGGAAACACCTGTTTATCGAAAGCCCCTTTAGGTTTCAAGCTTTTTTCAATGCTTTTCACTATAGGGTTTTTAGCCAAGGCGGCAGCTTCTTTATCTGTTAAATTTAAATAGTACCTACCGTCATTAAACATTCTACCTTCTTGTGCCATATTATACTTGTTAATAGTGGCTCTATCAAAGCTTTTTCCATCAGTATCAACAATATGCATCCATTGTGGTTGCGCACTCTCTGGAAGTTTTGTTCTTTTTCCGTTAATAAAAACATAACCATCTCTTACCTCTAACGTATCACCTGCAATACCAACACATCGCTTAACATAGTTGGTCCTTTTATCAATAGGTTTATAGGTATATTTTCCAGAATTATCATTCCACATCCATTTTAAACTATCAGCAGGCCAGCTAAACACAACAATATCGTTACGCTTAATTTTTTGAATTCCTGGCAACCTCATGTATGGTAATGATAGTTTGTTTAAAAATGAGTTTTCGTAAGTTTCTTCATTGCTATCAGATAAGTATGATTTGATGCCTAGGCCAGGAATAGTATCATGTACCATAGGAGCAGATACAGTTGTCATTGGAACTCTTGCTCCATAATGAAACTTACTTACAAATAAATAATCTCCAATTAATAATGTTTTTTCTAAAGATGAAGTGGGTATGGTATATGGTTGAATGAAGTAGGTGTGAACAACTGTAGCTGCAATTACAGCAAAAGCAATAGAACTTACCCATTCACCAACAGTAGATTGTGGTTTTAAACTTCTATTTTCTTTGTATGTTGGATTAGTTGTGTAATTGATATAGAATAAATAAAACCCTAATGTTAAAAAAGCTAACCAAGTATCTTTAGTAGAGTTAAACCCAAAACTTCTACAAGTTTCAATCCAAACAATTGGAAACATTAATAGATTTACAATAGGAACAAATAACAAAATCACCCACCATTTTGGTCTATTAATTATTTGCATTAATACAATGGCGTTGTATACAGGAACTGCAGCTTCCCAAGCTTTTCTTCCTGCTTTAACATATAATTTCCAAGTACCTAAGAAATGAATTACTTGTACAATTAAAAATAAGATAAACCATCCTGTAAATGACATAATGCAATTGTTTTTTACTTCGCAAAACATTGAAGTTCGCGAATATTAGTATATATTTTTAAATTTAGTTACTGCTGATGTCTTTTTTAACCAATATTTAACACATCATTCATGGTAAAAACACCTGTTTTGTTGTGTAACCATTCTGAAGCAATAACAGCACCTAAAGCAAAGCCTTGTCTGTTATGAGCAGTGTGTTTAATATCTATACTATCAACTTCAGATTCATAAGTGATGGTATGAGTACCAGGAACATCAGGAGTTCTTACTGCTTTTATAGGAATAATATCTTCAGATGATTTTTTGTCCAATTCCCATGCTTTTTTAGCTGTGTTGTCTATAATACCTTCAGCTAATGTGATAGCAGTACCACTTGGTGCATCTAGTTTTTTAGTATGATGAATCTCTTCAATACTAATATTATATTGCGATAAATTGCTCATCATTTTTGCTAACTGCTTATTCAGTTCAAAAAAGATATTTACCCCTAAGCTAAAGTTAGATGCATAAATAAATGCTCCTTTTTTTTCATTACATAAAGAAACAATATCATTGTATTTGTCTAACCAACCAGTAGTACCAGATACAACGGGAATGTTGTGGTTAATACAGTTACTAATGTTGTTGTAGGCTGATGACGGAATGCTAAAATCTATAGCTACATCAGCAGTAGTAATATCGTAAGAATCTTTTCCGGAAGTTTTAATTACGATTTCATGACCTCTTTGTATGGCAATTTTTTCAATTTCTTTACCCATTCTACCATAACCAAGTAAGGCTATTTTCATACTAAAAAGAATATTTTAATGTTAAACCTAATTTTGGGGCATTTTCAAAATTATAATCGGGAATGGCCGTTGGGCTTATAGATAAATCGTCACTTGTGTCAAACTGAATTAAATGTGCAGTAACACTGGCTTCAACAATTTGTAAAACGTATACTAAAACTACCGATAATAGTGATAAGTCTCTATTTTTACGTAATTGCTTTTGGGCGCTTTCTAATCCGGTTTCAGATATTAATTCAACGCCATTTACTGTAAACTCATCAGGTAAACCTGCTATTCTTCTTTTGTAAGCAGTTCTGTATCTATCATAATCATTACTATTTTCAACATAATAGTAAATACTCGCTCCTAAACCTCCGTAAATTAAAGGTAATTGCCACCAATACCTGTTGTTGTAAATTTGACCTGCTCCTGGAAAAACAGCTGAATAAAATGCTGCTTTTGAAGGAGAAAGTGGATTGTATTCTACTTTTTTAATCAGTGATTGTTCTGTTTTTTTTACTCTTATAGAGTCTTTTTGTGCCTTCATTGAAAAAGGCAATAAAAAGAATAAGAACAATAAAATATGAGTAGATTTCAAAATTATTTTAATAATTTTTTTATTCTGTTAAAATCTTCAATAGAATTAAAAGGGATTGAAATTTTTCCCTTACCTCTGTTGTTAACAGAGACATCTACTTTAGTGCTAAAAAACTCAGTGATACCTTCTAAACTGTCTGCAATTGCAGGCGGTAATTGTTTTTTATTACTACTAGCTTTTTCAACTTTTCCTTCTTTTAAGTTTCGAACTAAATCTTCTGTTTGACGAACAGAAAGCTTATCTTTTAATATTTTTTTATAAATAGTAAGCTGATCGCTAAAGTTTTCTACATTTATCAAGGCTCTACCGTGTCCCATTGAAATAAAACCATCTCTCATTCCTGTTTGAATAATAGGGTCTAATTTTAACAGTCGTAAATAATTGGTTACGGTAGATCTTTTTTTACCAACTCTAACACTTAATTGTTCTTGAGTTAGTTTAATTTCATCTATTAAACGTTGGTAAGACAAAGCAACTTCTATAGGATCTAAGTTTTTACGTTGGATGTTCTCAACCAATGCCATCTCTAGCATTTCTTGGTCGTTAGCAATCCTAATGTAAGCTGGTACGGTTTTGTTTCCAATTAATTTAGAAGCTCTGAAACGACGTTCACCTGATACTAATTGAAACTTGTCTTCTGCTAATTTTCTTACAGTAATTGGTTGAATTACACCAAGCTCTCTAATTGAGTTTGCTAATTCTTGTAACGCTTCTTCGTCAAAATAGGTACGTGGCTGAAACGGATTTACTTCTATTAATTTTAAATCTATTTCAATAATATTTCCAACTACTTTATCTGCATTTTTATCTGATGCAGAATTTACTTCAGCAGTTTCTTTTAACAAAGCCGATAATCCTCTTCCTAATGCTTGCTTCTTTGTTGCTTTTGCCATCCGTGTGTATTAGTTCTTATTTATAATTTCTGTTGCTAAGTGAATATAGTTTTCTGCACCCTTACTAGTAGCATCGTAAGAAATAATGCTTTCACCATAACTTGGCGCTTCACTTAAACGAATATTTCTATGTACAATTGTGTCAAAAACCATAGAGCTAAAGTGTTTTCTTACTTCTTCTACTACTTGGTTAGATAAACGTAAACGAGAATCATACATTGTAAGTAATAATCCTTCAATATCTAACTCTTGGTTATGTATTTTTTGAACACTTTTTATAGTATTTAAAAGTTTTCCTAATCCTTCTAAAGCAAAATACTCACATTGAATTGGGATAACTACAGAGTTTGCTGCTACTAAAGAGTTTAGAGTGATTAAACCTAAAGACGGTGCACAATCGATTAAAATGTAATCATAATCGTCTTTAATGCTTTCTAAAGCATTCTTTAGCATGTACTCTCTTTTTTGTTTATCTACTAGCTCAATTTCAATAGCTACCAAATCTATATGTGCAGGTATTAAATCTACGTTAGGAGATTCTGTTTTTACCACAGTATCTTTTGGGTTAACGGTATGCTCTAATACTTGATAAGTTCCTAGCTCTACTGTTTCTACGTCTATTCCTAAACCAGAAGTAGCATTTGCTTGGGGGTCAGCATCTATTAATAAAACTTTTTTTTCAAGAACACCAAGGGCTGCAGCTAAATTTACAGATGTTGTAGTTTTACCTACACCTCCTTTTTGGTTTGCAATGGCAATAATTTTACCCATACTATAAATAATGTATTTTTCAGAGTCGTAAATTTACAATTATTTATGACTTTTAAAAGTGAAAGATGTTAACAAAAATCTTAAGACTTTTAGAAATATTATTTCCTGTAAAAATTACAGGGTTTTTCTTCTATGTAAACAGGTTTTAGTATGTTAATTAACCTGTGTTTAGGTAATAAGTTTGCAATGTTAATATGTAACATGTAATTAATTGCTTAAGGATTGATCAACCTTTTTATGTTAACCGCGTAAGCCGAAAAGTGAAAGAGTAGGCACTAAAAACTTATTAAATAAACTAAATTATGAAAAAATTGTTTTTTTTAATCATGGTATCTATCATGGTTGTAAGCTGTAAAAATGAAGAAGTGGTTGGTATAGAAGATACCACTATTCAAGAGATAATTTCTCAAAAGGAAACTGGAAAAAAAATGTTACATTTTGGTAATGTTGATGAATTAAAGTCATTTATAAATGAAAAAGTTGAAGGTGAAACAGATTTTTTAGATGAAGCTAGAAAGTATTCAGAGCAAGGTGTTTACAATCCTTTATTGTTAGTTTACAATCTAGAAGCAGCTGAAGCTAAAGAGCTAGGAATTGAAGAGAAAGCAGTCCCTACAGTAGCTTCTGATGATGACATGCTATTATTAATGCTAAATGAAAGCGGAGAAATAGGTATAGAAGATAAAATATTCAGAATAGATGGAGATTTTGTTTATACTTACAGTGAAGGTTCAGGAAACCATATTGATGAGTTTAATGAGGCTTATAAAGCAGGCGAAATTAGAATGGAAAGAGGAGATACTTATAAATTTAGCAAAGAACTATCAGTTTACATGCACAATAATGTTAAGGTAGAAGAGGAATCAGCAAGAAATCAAACAAGTTATGGTTATTTTAGTAGTAATTATAGAATGAGAGCTAGACAGTTTAATGGCTTTTGGGGGTTTTATAGTTCTATTGGAGCTAATACAAAAGTTGAAAAGCGTAAAAGAGTTTGGTGGTGGTATAATTGGAATACCGTAAAAACGTATAACCGATTAGAGTATAATGTTGAGTATAAAGCAGAATCAACAATGGGATTCCCAACTTTATATTTAAGTGACTCAGGAGGAGTTTACCCATATGCTAATCAGGCTCAAAAAATTTATGCTTGGTCAGTTGGTTTTCCTTTAGCTCCTGAAATTTATACTCCTTTAGGAGGACAAACAAAGCACTGGGCTCATTGGTATACAACGCCAGTTAATACAGTGAGTATAACATTAAATTATTAATTTAGATATAAATAAAAAAAAACCACGGGACTCCCGTGGTTTTTGAATTATAAATATTTTTTTAGCTATTTAACATTACTGGCATAACTAACATAGTAACTTGCTCTCCATCTTCAGTAGCATCTAAAGGAGTTAAGATACCAGCTCTGTTTGGTAAACTCATTTCTATTAAAACATCATTTGAGCTTAAATTATTTAACATTTCGCTTAAAAAACGAGAGTTAAATCCAATTTGCATGTCGTCTCCTTGGTAATCACAGCTTAAACGTTCATCAGCTTTATTTGCATAATCTAAATCTTCTGCAGAAATATTTAACTCAGTACCAGCCATTTTTAAACGGATTTGATGAGTTGTTTTGCTAGAGAAGATAGATACACGGCGAACTGAATTTAAAAAAGAAGCTCTATCAACAGTAAGTTTGTTAGGGTTTTCTTTAGGAATTACCGCTTCGTAATTAGGGTATTTTCCATCAATTAAACGACAAACTAGCACTACATTATCAAATGTAAATTTTGCGTTTGTATCATTATATTCAATAGTTACATTGTCATCAGCTCCACCTAAAATTCCTTTAAGTAAGTTTAAAGGTTTTTTTGGCATAATAAACTCAGCAGTTTTATCTGCAGTAACATCTGTACGTGTATATTTTACTAATTTGTGAGCATCGGTTGCAACAAAAGTTAAATCTTTTGAGCTAAATTGAAAAAATACGCCACTCATTACAGGTCTTAAATCATCATTTCCTGTAGCAAAAATAGTTTTAGAAATAGCTGTTGCTAAAACATGTGCAGGAACTTCTGTGCTACTTGGTGATGGTAATTCTACAGCTTTAGGAAATTCTTCCCCGTTATAATAAGCCATGTCATATTTACCTTGCTCAGAGCTGATTTCAATAGTGCTTTCTCCTTCAGTTTTAAATGTTAAAGGCTGATCAGGAAAGGTTTTTAAAGTATCTAATAATAAACGAGCATTGATAGCAATTGATCCTGTATCTGTACTTTCCACTTCAATAGTTGAAGTCATGGTAGTTTCTAAGTCAGATGCAGAAGCTCTTAATTCATTTTCTGATAATTCAAACAAAAAATTATCTAAAATTGGTAAAGTGTTGTTGCTATTAATAACGCCACCTAAAACTTGTAATTGTTTTAATAGTTGTGAACTCGATACTATAAATTTCATTCGTTTTTAGCTATAATTAGATTTACAAATATATTGTATTAATATAATTTCTGAAATAAATTTAGTGCTTAATTGTTTTCTGTGCTAATTAAATTGATAGTTTATTTGAATACTGCCGTAAATGCTTGATTTTGGTACACGTATACTTTTAAGTTTTTTAGTATGGTATACAAAAGCATACCCAAAATTAAACTTATTAGCTGTAAATTTAAAACCTAGCTCTAAAAAGAATTGTAACGGATTGATATTGTAGGTAACAGGACTTTTGGTGTTTAAAAAACTTCCCTCAATTGTAGCGTCGTATCCAACCAGCTTTAGAGTAGGTTTTATATAGAAAAAAGATTCTATTTCATTATTAAAACTAGAATTTTCATTGTTTAAATTACTATTAAAAGCTATGGTATTCGCAAAGTTTTCTAGAGGTTTTAGTCCAATTCTTGATATAAATCCTGTTGAAACATCGGTATATACAGTTCCTAATCTTGCGGAATTACTCCAGTTAATATCAAAATAATCATTATTAACATTAAGGTTTTTAGTGTAGTTAAAGTTTATGCCTAATGAAATAGCGTCTTTAATTTGGTAGTCCCATCCAACAGCTTCTTCAAAACCATAAATGTTATGAATTATTTCCATAAGCTCTCTAGCAAATGCATTTTTACCTAAAATACCTGCCTGAAATGTTGTTTTTGTAAAGCTACTATTCTGTTTGAATTTAGCTATGCTAAAGCTTCCAAATAAATGTCCAGCAAAAGGGCGGTCGTGAAGAGAAACACTTTGCACAACAGCTTTAAAAGGAGTGTACATTTCTTGACCAATACTTAGCTCATATATTTTTTTTACAGTTTTTTTTGAATGGTTTTCGCTAAGGTATCTGTAAGTAAAAAACATTCCGTTAGTGTAGTATCGATCAAAATGAGTAGATACGTATAAATCGTTATCGTTTACAAAGCTAAACTCTTTAGTATACTTTTTTTGAGAGTATAGGTTGGCGCTCAATATAATGAGGAATGTTAGTGTTAGTTTTTTCACATAACAAATATATAATAACCTATTTAAATAGCTATTCTTAATCATATTTAGTACTTTAGTGAATCGTTTTTGAATGATATATATGGAAGAAAAACCAATTATTACTGCTGATGATTTTAAAAGTTTAAAAACCAATGAAGAATTGCTTCAGCTTATTTCGGATAAAAAAGTTTCTTTTAAAAAAGTGCAAAAAGAAATTACTTATGAAACTGAATTAAGAAAGCTGCAAATAGAATTGGTTAAACTTCAAAATTGGGTGGTAAAGAATAAAAAAAGAGTTGCTGTAATTTTTGAAGGAAGAGATGCTGCTGGTAAAGGAGGGAATATCCGAAGGTTCATGGAGCACCTAAATCCAAGGTCTTCCAGATTGGTAGCCTTAAATAAACCTACAGAAATAGAAAGAGGTCAGTGGTATTTTCAACGATACATAAAAGAGTTACCAGACCTAGGTGAAATTGTTTTTTTTGACAGAAGTTGGTACAATCGAGCTGTTGTAGAACCTGTAATGGGTTTTTGTTCGCAGCCTGAGTATAAAAAATTTCTGTTACAAGTTCCAGAGTTTGAACATATGTTATATGAAGACGGAATTATAATTATTAAGTTTTGGCTATCTATAACTAAAGAAGAACAATTAAAAAGATTTAATGCAAGGGAAGATAATCCATTAAAAAGATGGAAGTTTAGTCCGGTAGATAAAAAAGGACAAGAACTTTGGGATAAATACACCTTTTATAAAGAAGAAATGTTTACCAATACGCATACAAGTTATTGTCCGTGGACCATTATAAAAACCAATACAAAAAAAACAGCACGTTTAGAAGCTATGCGTTACGTGTTAAGTAGGTTTAATTATGATGGTAAAGAAGAAGCTATGACTAATTTAAATCCAGATCCAAACGTTGTTATGCGTTATTATAGATCGATAATTCAAAATGATTAATCCATGTTAAAAAAAGAATTAACAGAAGAAGATGTTCGTAAATTAAATTCTAAAAAAGGATTAATGGCTATTTTAATGCGTGAGCCTTTAAATATAGAAAGGGCATTACGCTATGCAAATTACCTGGATAAACTTAAAGATTTACAAGTTGAATTAATCCGATTACAAAAATGGGCAATCCAAAATAATGAAAGAATCATTATTTTATTTGAAGGTAGAGATGCTGCAGGTAAAGGTGGCGCAATTAGAAGAATGACCGAGAGAATTAATCCTCGTTTTATGCGAATTGTAGCGTTGCCTAAACCAAGTGAAGAACAAAAAACACAATGGTATTTTCAGCGCTACGTAGAGCAAATGCCAAAGGCAGGTGAGATTGTTTTTTTTGATAGAAGTTGGTACAACCGAGCTGTTGTTGAGCCTGTAAACGGATTTTGTACCGAAGAAGAGTATAAAATTTTTATGAAACAGGTAAATGGTTTTGAAAAAATGATTTTACAATCTGGTATTAGATTGGTTAAAATTTACATGTCTATTTCAAAAAAAGAGCAAGCTAAACGTTTTGAAGATATAAAAAACGATCCTTTAAAACAATGGAAAATGTCACCAGTAGATGAGAATGCTCAAGACTTGTGGGATGAGTACACGGTTTATAAAAAGAAGATGTTTAAAAAAACGAATACAGAGTTATCACCTTGGAAAATTATAAAAGCTAACAGAAAAACAGATGCACGAATAGCTTGTATTGAACATGTGTTAGAAAGAATACCATATGATAAGAATATTGAGGTGTAACATTTTTAAAAGTTTCAAAAAAAGTTTATTAAAAAACCACTGTTTATCAGTGGTTTTTGGTTTTTTGATTAAAAATGTAACATTTTTGGAGTTGTTAATTGATTAACATATGTATATTTGTAGTGTAATTGTAATACAAAAAATTGTTGGGGGACTATTTTGAAAGTTTCAATTACAAAAAGAATAGAAAGTAAAAAAGCGATGCACTTGTGTATCGCTTTTTTGTTGATTTAAAGTTGAGATTTTACTTCTTTAAAAATTAAAAATATTTCACCTGCTATTTGTTGGCTTGTTTTCAGATATTTTTCATGTTGTAGTGCAGAACCGTCATGTTTTTTTGGATCAGAGAAAGGTAAATGAAATCTGGAAATTGCTTCGGGAATTAACGGGCAGTTTTTATCTGCATTATCACAAGTGGTAATAGCTATAAATGGTTCTTTGTTGGTTTCTGTTTCGTAAAGTTTAGAATACCCTAAGGTAGATTTTGTGGTTCCAGGAAATGAAATTAGATATCTCGGGTTTTGATGAGAAAAATCCACAACATTAAATTCAAATCCGGTTTTTTGTAAAGACTTAACAGTGTTTCTGTTAAATGCGGTAACTTCAGTTCCACCAGAAACAGACTTTATGTTTTTTAATTCAAAGTAATGAGTAGCATAGAAACTCCAAACCTGTGCAAATTGACTTCTTCTAGAGTTATGAGTGCATATAAAATTTAGAATAACTTTTTTTTCATTTTTTAAATGTTGAACAATGCTATTCGCTATACTTTGTATTAATTTTTTTCTATCATTTGTTAAATGAATATTCTTTTTAGAAGTTTCAAAAAAAGTTTTAGTATTAATTGTTTGATTTTTTAACATACTTTCATTACGCTTTAAACATCATCATTCTTTACTTTTGTAGTCTAGTATTTAATAAGCAAAATTATAATTTGTTAATAAGTAAGTATTTAATAAAAGGTTAAGAATGTGTTTTGAAATTGGTAATAAAGTAGCTGTGGTTGATGATGTTATAAAGGGAGTTGTTACTGGTTTTAAAAACCAAATGGTTGTTGTTGAGGATGTTTCAGGTATGCAATACTTGTTTTCTGAAAATGAGTTGGTTAAAATAGAGCAAGATCAACATGAATTATCCAAATTTCTAAATATTAACAACAAGTTTTTAAAAGAAAAAGTTGGTCAGCAAAAAAGAAAAAAATCATTATTTAAAAAAACTAAAAATGAAGTAGTGATGGAGGTTGATTTACATGCTGAAAAATTAATGAAGTCAACTAAAGGTTTGGATAATTTTGACATTTTAAATGTTCAGCTAGATACTGCAAAAAGAAAGTTAGAATATTGTATTCAAAAAAGAATATCCAAGCTGGTTTTTATTCATGGAGTAGGTGAAGGTGTTTTAAAATCAGAACTACATACATTATTAAATAGGTACAATGTTTCTTTTTATGATGCCTCTTACAAAGAGTATGGGTTAGGTGCTACGGAAGTGTATGTGTATCAAAATCAATAAATCTATTATTAAGTTGTATTTTTGTGCTCGTTTTTAAATCTATTTTATGAAAACTGTTTATCTTGATAATGCTGCAACTACACCAATGGCAGAGGAAGTAGTTGAGGTGATGCGTAAATCGATGTTAGAAATGTTTGGTAATCCATCATCAACGCATCAATATGGAAGAAAAGCAAAAACAGTTATCGAGACTGCTCGAAAAGAAATAGCGAGTTATTTTAAAGTTTCTTCATCAGAAATAATATTTACTTCAAGTGGAACAGAGTCTAATAATTTTATTTTAAAAAATGCTGTTGAAAATTTAGGTGTAAAACGAATTATTACTTCAAAAATAGAACATCACGCTGTTTTACATGTTGTTGATTTTTTAAAGGAGAAATACAATATTGAAGTTGAATATGTAGCATTGGATAAGTTTGGTTCAATCCTTTTGTCTGATTTAGAGGATAAACTAGCTTCTTCTAAAGAGAAAACTTTAGTTAGCCTAATGATGGTTAATAATGAAATAGGAAATATACTACCTATTAAAGAAGTTGCTTTAATGGTAAAAAAATATAATGGATTTTTTCATTCAGATACCGTTCAGGCAATTGGTTATTTTGATTTAAATTTATCAGAAATCCCTGTAGATTTTATTACCGCAAGTGCGCATAAATTCCATGGACCTAAAGGTGTTGGTTTTGTTTTTGTAAGAAAAGGATTGGTTGTAAAACCAATGCTTTATGGTGGTAGTCAAGAAAAAGGAGCAAGAGCGAGTACAGAAAATGTTCATGGTATAGTTGGAATGCATGAAGCTTTACGTTTATCTATTAAAGATAGAGGTAATAATTTAATGCATGTGCAAAACATAAAAAACTATGTAATAGAACAGCTAAGATCATTGAATTCAGGTATTAGTTTTAATGGAGCTTCAGCTGACATTAAAAATTCTTCGCCAACAATTTTAAGTGTAAAATTGCCTATTAAAAACAATATGTTGCTTTTTAGTTTAGATTTAAAAGGGGTTGCTGCATCTGCAGGAAGTGCATGTCAGAGTGGTTCCAATAAAAAGTCTCATGTTTTAACTCAGGTTTTAGAAAAAGAAGACTTAGAGTTTTCTTCCGTAAGATTGTCTTTTTCAAAATATACAAAAATGATGGATGTTGATTTTTTTATAGAAATTATCAATTCTTTTGTTGTTTAGATTTTTTTATTTGTTTTAAGTATGGTTTAAAGAGGTTTTGGGTGGTTCCCTTACTTTTATATTGAGTTTTTTTTAAGTCTTCTTAGGATGCTTTTATTTTATTTATTTAAAATAGTTTATAATTATTTTATGTAGTTCTTGCATAGTTTGAAACTATAATCATGTTAACACAGTATAATTTTGTATTTTTTCTAAAAAAATAATGTGACTTAAAGAAAAATTTTGTTTCTTACTTACATACATATGCAAAATGAAGTATTATATTTGCATAAAATCAGTCCCCCCTCAATTAGTTACATGAACAAAAATTACATTTTGTTTAATGGGGGAGGAGGTATTTTATATTCTACTTCGCTTTTGATAATAAAATTCATATTCAATTAAATAATTTGTAATGTACATTTAACCCAAGTTAAATGTTTATTTTTTTAGAAAAAATAAAAATTTAGAAATTTACAGTTGTCAATTATTATCAATTACAGTCCATAATTGCACAGTTTTTTTCTAAATGTAATATAAAAAAGCAATAACTCAAGTGTGTCGGTACATACTTGTAATTATCAATTATGGAAAAAAAAGATTATTCTTTTAAGTTTTCTGCTAAGTTTTTTGGCGGAAAATTATTCATTACTTTATTATTTTGTTTCTTATCGTTTAATTTATTTGCTCAAACTACTATTTGGCAAGAAGATTTTACATATGGAAATGGAACGACTAACGGTCAGGGTACTCCCGCTAATGTTTTATGGTTTACTGAGGGTATTATCATATCCAATGGAAACTACAATGGTGGTGTAGATGTTTTTAATAATAGAATTTATGCATCTAATACTTCTAATACAAATGGTAGAGATCAATGGTTTGTGAGTCGCTCTAATCCTATAGAGATTGATGACTATGAAAATATCAGTATTTCAATGTTGGTTTCAAGTAACCTTAACCATGAAAATACTGATGGAGTAACGATTCAATATAATTTAGACGAAACAGGTTGGGTGAATTTCACAACTAATGGTCAATACAACGGTAATATTATTACTCCTACTACATCATCTGTCTCAAATTTAAATGGAAATAGTTTAAGGCTTAGAGTAATTTTTAATAATAACAACATAAATGAAATATACTATGTTGATAATATTCTTGTAGAAGGAACATTAAAAACACCAATTAATCAGTGTGACCCTGTAGCTTCTGGAAATACTAACTCAGACTCAGATAATGTTGCAGATATTTGTGATGCTGATGATGATAATGATGGTATTTTAGATTCAGTAGAAATGGGTAGCTGTAATAGTAGTAGCTCTGTGTTAAATTGGGATGCTATTTATACTGAGGGAGGTACTAATCAAGCCTCTGGAGACGACCCTTATTTAGTAAATGATACACCTGTTGCAGATGGCGTTACAGTTACTTTAAATAGGGAGGTTTCAAATAATATCACACAATATCATTATAGAATTAATGATTTTTTCTCAACAAATTCAACATATAATTTATATCAAAAAGCGGCTAATGGAGGTGAATCTTCTCATAGTTTTTCTTTTAGCGAACCTATTTACAATTTAGCATTTACGTTGTATGATGTAGATAGAGATCCTACAGGAGCGTCAGGGACCGCAAATTCAGGTTTTATTGATGAGGTTGTGATTTTAGCAACTACAGTAGATGGAACTATTCATACGTTAACACCTGCTGAATATACATTAGCAGATCAAACATTATCTTCAACCAATACGTTTACTGCTATTGGGGCTGATAATTCTAATACAAACATGAGTATCAATGGTATTCAGGCTTGGATTACCAACATTGAAATTGTATATAGAAACCTAACAACAGCACCTGTAAACACACAATTTCAGGCATTGTCTATAAGTAATTTTACATTTTGTAAAACAAAAAGAGATTCAGATGGAGATGGTACACCAGATTACTTAGATATTGATTCGGATAATGATGGTTGTTTAGATGCTTTAGAAGGAGGAGATAATATCCAAATAAGTCAAGTTAACTTTTTAACAGGAGAAATTACAGGTTCTGTAGCGGCAAATGGTGTTCCAGATGCTGTTTCGGGAAGTCAATCAGTTGGTACTTCTAGAGATTATAACCAAAGAGATGCCCAATGTGATGATGATAATGATGGAGTTCCAAATCAAGATGATGATTGTGCAGGTTTTGATGATTCAATAGATTCTGATGGCGATTCAGTTCCAAATGCTTGTGATATAGATAGTGATAATGACGGAATAACTGATGTAAATGAAAACGGATCAGAATGTTTTAATACACAAGCACAAGATTTAAATACACCAGCTTATGCTGAAAATACAAATTTAGTTTCCAATTTACCGTTAAATAATTTAGCGAATGGGCTTTTTAATTTTAATGCTACACTTAATGGTTCTGCTGCTTGGCAGAATGGAATTAGAATTGAAGATAATTATGGTCCAGAAGGAAAGTATTTATATGTGCAGCCAAATTCTACAAATCCAACTACAAGTACTGTTATTTACGAATTTGATTTTAATCAAGTAGTTAACGGATTTTCTTTTAAATCATCAGGATTTAATAATGCTGATGCAGTAGAAATAAGAGCTTTCCTAAATAATGTTCCTGTTACGGTTTCGTTATCAGACTTGTCTGATTTCTCAGATCCAACAGGTTGGACAACTTCAACAGTTGGAGATGGTGTCAAGGTTGTTAGCAGTAACACTAATGGCGGAGGTGGTGTTGTAGCTAATAATTATTTTACAACGAACATATCTGGATTAATAGATAGAGTAGAGCTTATAGCTTACAAAAATAATAGTAATGGAGGTGCTGTTACAATGGGATTTTCATTATTTAAATCTTGTACAGATCCTTTAGATACAGATGGAGACGGTACACCAGATTACTTAGATCTTGATTCAGATAATGATGGTTGTAATGATGTTATAGAATCAGGAGGTTTAGATGTGAATTCAGATGGAATCATTGATGGTTCTGGTATCAACGCTAATGGAACAGTTTCTGGTGCCTCTGGAGGTTATAATGGATTAACTGGTAATGAGGTGATTGCTACTACAATCACATATTTAGCTGTTATTAATAATCAAACAGTTGACGCAGGAGATGCTTTAACTATTAATGCAACTTCTGTAGCCAGTAACACTACTGTTTTTTCTGGAGGAACTCCAGATTACACTTCTGGTTCCGATTCTTCTTCCCAGTTAATGTATGAATTTTTAATTGATAGAGGAGATGGAAATGGTTATGTCTTATTACAAGCTAATTCACCAACTTCAATATATACTGATGATCCAATTTCTCAATCAGAAGCAGGTGATTATAGGGTTATCGTTACTCACAATAATAATGTTTGTATCAATGAAATAATAGATTTTACAGTTACTGTAAATTATATACCGATCGACTTAAGTGATGAGACCCAAACGGTTGATGAGAATACGGTTGCTACGGACACACCAGTGTTAAGTGGTACGCCAATCGGAGTTGTTACGTATGCAATTACCGGGGGAACAGATCAAGGATTATTTAGTATTGATCCAGCGACAGGAGAAGTAACTTTACCAGCACA
>NZ_JBHTJR010000031.1:41356-41636 GCF_042676005.1 Tenacibaculum geojense
ACTACGACTATTGACTTAAGTGATGAGACCCAAACGGTTGATGAGAATACGGTTGCTACGGACACGCCAGTGTTAAGTGGTACGCCAATCGGAGTTGTTAGCTATGCAATTACAGGAGGAACAGATCAAGGCTTATTTAGTATTGATCCAGCGACAGGAGAAGTAACTTTACCAGCACAGGACTTTGAGAACCCAGCCGATAGCGATGGAGATAATGTTTATGTAGTAGAAGTAACGGGAACGGATGCAGATGGAAACCAGGCAGTAGGCACGGTAACCA
>NZ_JBHTJR010000032.1:0-1883 GCF_042676005.1 Tenacibaculum geojense
AAACAATCCTTATAGAAATACAACTATTAATCAACAAACCATCTATGTCCGTGTGGAAAATGTTGACAACACCAGTTGTAATGCTATTTCTCAAACAGGAACCGCTTTTGAACCTTTTGACTTAATTGTCAATCCTCTTCCCGTAATCGCTAATAACCCTGCTCAGCTTTTACAATGTGATACGGATGCTGATTTAACAACAACAGTGAATTTAACACAAGCTGAAATCAATATTTCTAATAATTACAACAATGAAACTTTTAATTATTACCCTACTCAAGCAGATGCAATAGCCAACACCAATGTTATTACCAACACAACAGCGTATACCGTATCTGATGGTGATAGTGTTTGGGTAAGAACTATAACAAATCAAGGATGTTACAGAATTTCTCGAATCGATATCACCGTATCCTATGCTGGTGATGTTGCTTATGATCGTTTATTTGAGCAATGTGATGACTTTTTGGATGCTGATGGTAATGACACTAGTAATAATGACGATACAGATGGTATTACCTTCTTTGATATTAGTGATGCTGAAAATGAAGTAAAAGCTTTATTCCCACCAACTATTCAACCAGATTTAGATGTTCTTTTCTTTGAAACAATAGCTGATAGAGATGCTGTAATTAATCAAATTACAAATCTTTCTAGTTATAGAAATACCAATGTCCCAGCCACAACACAGCAACCTATTTATATTAAAATTATTAATACGAATAACAATGACTGTACTGGAATAGGTCAATTATACATAGTAGCACAACAAGTACCCCAGGCTAATAATGCGCCTAATATTGTACTTTGTGACGATTTTAACAGTGGTAGCTATACCGATGGAGAAAATACAGGGATTGATTTAACCGCTCAAAACTCAACTATTTTAGGCTCTCAAAACCCTGCTGATTATACTGTTACCTATTACACATCTCAATCAGACGCAACTGCTGGAACCAATGCTATTGCTAATGATGCTAATTTTAGAAATACGGCACAACCTGGGTTTTCACAAGGTGATATTAGCACACAAACCATATTTGTTAGAGTAGAAAATAACAATACAGGGTGTTACAACAATCACCAAGCATTCGACATTATTGTAAACCCTCTACCAATTATCAATACAACCATTACTCCTCTTGAGGTTTGTGACACTGGTGCTATAGACGGAGATACTAGAAATGGACTAGAACAACAAATTGATTTAAGCGTAAAAGATGCTGAAATTTTAGACGGTAGAGACCCTAATCAATATTTAATTAGTTATCACACAACTCAACAAGATGCTATTGACGGAGTAAACCCTGTAAATAAAAATAGTTACGATAACAATCCCACAAACACAACTGTTGTTAATAATGAAGGAGAAGAAACTATTTGGATTAGCATTTTAGATAATAACACGGGATGTCGTTACGGAATCAATAGTCTACTTATTAGAATTCATCCTGAACCTAATATTCTTATTACTGATATTTCTAACTTATCTTTTTGTGATGACGATCAAGATAGTGATGATACTAACGGATTTATACAATCAATTGATTTAACAACACAAGAACCTGATATTTTAAACAATTATCCTGTAGCACAGCATGATGATTTTACGATTACCTATCATCTTTCACTTAACGGTGCACAAAATAATACAGAGGTAATTCCTAGCAATGAAACTATGAATTATAGTAACATTAGCAATCCACAACGTATTTATGTTCGAGTAGAAAATAATGATACAGGATGTGTAAATGATGATACATTTTTTGACATTATCATCAACCCTTTACCTGATTTTGTGGTAACCTCTCCACAAGTACTATGCTTAAACAACCCGCCTATTACTTTATTTGTAGAAAATCCTGATGGAAACTATAACTATC
>NZ_JBHTJR010000033.1:0-1883 GCF_042676005.1 Tenacibaculum geojense
AAACAATCCTTATAGAAATACAACTATTAATCAACAAACCATCTATGTCCGTGTGGAAAATGTTGACAACTTCAGTTGTAATGCTATTTCTCAAACAGGAACCGCTTTTGAACCTTTTGACTTAATTGTCAATCCTCTTCCCGTAATCGCTAATAATCCTGCTCAGCTTTTACAATGTGATACGGATGCTGATTTAACAACAACAGTGAATTTAACACAAGCTGAAATCAATATTTCTAATAATTACAACAATGAAACTTTTAATTACTACCCTACTCAAGCAGATGCAATAGCCAACACCAATGTTATTACAAACACAACAGCGTATACCGTATCTGATGGTGATAGTGTTTGGGTAAGAACTATAACAAATCAAGGATGTTACAGAATTTCTCGAATCGATATCACCGTATCCTATGCTGGTGATGTTGCTTATGATCGTTTATTTGAGCAATGTGATGACTTTTTGGATGCTGATGGTAATGACACTAGTAATAATGACGATACAGATGGTATTACCTTCTTTGATATTAGTGATGCTGAAAATGAAGTAAAAGCTTTATTCCCACCAACTATTCAACCAGATTTAGATGTTCTTTTCTTTGAAACAATAACTGATAGAGATGCTGTAATTAATCAAATTACAAATCTTTCTAGTTATAGAAATACCAATGTACCAGCCACAACACAGCAACCTATTTATATTAAAATTATTAATACGAATAATAATGACTGTACTGGAATAGGTCAATTATACATAGTAGCACAACAAGTACCCCAGGCTAACAATGCGCCTAATATTGTACTGTGTGACGATTTTAACAGTGGTAGCTATACCGATGGAGAAAATACAGGGATTGATTTAACCGCTCAAAACTCAACTATTTTAGGCTCTCAAAACCCTGCTGATTATACTGTTACCTATTACACATCTCAATCAGACGCAACTGCTGGAACCAATACTATTGCTAATGATGCTAATTTTAGAAATACGGCACAACCTGGGTTTTCACAAGGTGATATTAGCACACAAACCATATTTGTAAGAGTAGAAAATAACAATACAGGATGCTACAACAATCACCAAGCATTTGACATTATTGTAAACCCTTTACCAATTATCAATACAACCATTACTCCTCTTGAGGTTTGTGACACTGGTGCTATAGACGGAGATACTAGAAATGGACTAGAACAACAAATTGATTTAAGCGTAAAAGATGCTGAAATTTTAGACGGTAGAGACCCTAATCAATATTTAATTAGTTATCACACAACTCAACAAGATGCTATTGACGGAGTAAACCCTGTAAATAAAAATAGTTACGATAACAATCCCGCAAACACAACTGTTGTTAATAATGAAGGAGAAGAAACTATTTGGATTAGCATTTTAGATAATAACACGGGATGTCGTTACGGAATCAATAGTCTACTTATTAGAATTCATACTGAACCTAATATTCTTATTACTGACATTTCTAACTTATCTTTTTGTGATGACGATCAAGATAGTGATGATACTAACGGATTCATACAATCAATTGATTTAACCACACAAGAACCTGATATTTTAAACAATTATCCTGTAGCACAGCATGATGATTTTACGATTACCTATCATCTTTCACTTAACGGTGCACAAAATAATACAGAGGTAATTCCTAGCAATGAAACTATGAATTATAGTAACATTAGCAATCCACAACGTATTTATGTTCGAGTAGAAAATAATGATACAGGATGTGTAAATGATGATACATTTTTTGATATTATCATCAACCCTTTACCTGATTTTGTGGTAACTTCTCCTCAAGTACTATGCTTAAACAACCCGCCTATTACTTTATTTGTAGAAAATCCTGATGGAAACTATAACTATC
>NZ_JBHTJR010000034.1:0-4824 GCF_042676005.1 Tenacibaculum geojense
ATGCTAGTGAACAAAAGAAAATAATAACTAATTTAATCCGCAACTGACGGTTATACGAAACCGTTGTGGTGCATTTGAGAGAAACATTGTGAATTTAAAAGAAAAATTAGACAAAATAGATTCCGAAATTGAAATCGGATTGAAATTCAAAGCGACTGACAGGTTGCGGAATTTAATACAGGAAAATCCGAATGAAATTGAATTGTGGAATAAACTCGCTGAACTTTATTACGAAAGCGGATTTTTGGACTCTGCTGGAAAATATTGGATTCTGACTGAACCAACTCACGAACGAATTAAAAAATGCGTTGAGATTTATGAGAAATCGGTAAACTATTCTGGATACCAGATTTTACAAGAGATTGTATTTCGCGGAGACAAATCAAAACTATCTGATTATGCTCAAAAAAAGTTGACTGAATTGGAATCTGATAGTAAAGAAAAAGCTAATTATATCCCGAAGTTCAATCCGAAAACGAATAAACAGAAAAAGAATAATTCTGACCACAAACAAACCTTTAAGGAAAAATTAGGCGGATTTATTTTTTTCTCGATTTTAGCATTCATCGGAATTTTAATAATTATTGGTTTTGTGACTGTAATAAAATGGATATTTTGATAATAAAAAACGACACCACAACAATGTATAACCGCAATTACGGCGGATTCGAACGTAGTCGAATCCACTCAGAATTGCTTAAGCTAGTAAATAACTAAAAACTTTTGGCTAATTTAGCCCGATAACTGACTGGTTATACGAAGCCGTTGTAAGCAATTTGACCCAACAAAATCGAACCAAATCAAATAATGAACGAAAATAGATTTATTGAAAAATTCCAACATAAAACTGACTCGGAATTAGAATATATTTTAGAAAACAAAAAAAGTTACAACGAACAAGCTATCGCAGCTTCTATTCACATTCTGAAGGAAAGAAACGGAAAAACAACTGAATTGGAATCTGTTGAAAACGAAATCAAAATAGAAAAAGAGAAAAAAGAAATTGCCCGTGAAAAAACTATCGAGGAACACAAAAAGAAAAACAATATAACGGACAACCCATATGCACCTGAACTTCATTCAAAAAAAGTAATTATGGTGTTTTCTGGATTATTCTCGACGATTTTTGGAGCAGTATTACTAATGTATAATATGAAGCAAACCGACAATCAAACTGGAAGAATCCAAGTTTTAATTTTTGGAATTTTATATACGATTATCACCCTTGTCGTTGTGAACTTATTAAGCATTGGAGGCAATATTGCTTTGATTTTTAATATTGCAGGTGGTGGAATTTTGACAGAATATTTCTGGAATAAATTTATCGGAAAAGAATTTCAGCACAGAAAAAGGAGTTGGATAAAACCAGCTATTATTTCAGTTATAATAACCGTTCTTTTGATTTTAGCAGTGATATATGAACAATAAAAAACTGCTTACAACAATGTATAACCGCAATTACGGCGGATTCGACTACGTCCGAATCCACTCAGAATTGCTAAAGCTGGTAAATAACTAAAAACTTTTGGCTAATTTAGCCCGATAACTGATAGGTTATACGAAACCGTTACCTGCAAGCTGAAAATTGAAACTATGAAAAAACATTTAGTTATAATTTTACTTCTGATTTCATTAAAAAGTTTTGCCTGTACTTGTGCGATTAAAAAACTTTCCGAATGGCAGAAATATGAATTAGAAAATTCCGAATGTATTTTTATTGGAGAAGTGATTGAAGTAAACGATTCAAATTTGACATTTAAAATAAAGGTAACAGAATCATTAGACGGTGGAGACTCAATCGGAAATATTTACATCGGAAAAAATTGGAAATATTGCAGTCCTTATATTCAGGAAAATGGGAAATGGATTGTTTATGGAAATATGGAAGACGGATTTTTACGTCTAAATATATGCGGAATAAGTAGAAGTTTTGACTATCCAATTGTCAACCCTCTTCCACCTTCGCCAGAACTGTACGAAAAAAGTATGACCGAAAAAGAAAGAAAAAAAGTCTCTGACAAAATGCTTGCTGAGAATATGAAAATTGCGTTATCTGACTTGAAATTGGAAATAATTGCTTTGAGGAAAAGAAGAAATGATGAATAAAAGCCAGCAGGTAACAATGTATAACCGCAATTACGGCGGATTCGACTGCGTCCGAATCCACTCAGAATTGCTTAAGCTAGTAAATAACTAAAAACTTTTGGCTAATTTAGCCCGATAACTGACGGGTTATACGAAGCCGTTGGCAGTAATTTGAATATGAACGAACAAGAAGAAATAATAAGACATTTAGAATCTTTAATTACTAGCGAAGAAGCTGGAGCATCTGTTCTAGCAGAGGCTTTAGAATTCTTAAGAATTTATGCAGGAGACAAAAGTTCTTTTTATAAAAAACTGGAACCATTAATCGCTTGGAATTCCGACAAGCAATTAAAAGAAATGGTTGCTAAAATTTTGAAAGGATATATTAATCATCTGAAAAGTGGATTTGCCAATGGGATAACCATTGAACGAAAAGCTCAAATTGATGTAGTGTCCGATTTTTTGGAACAGGCAAATAACCTATTGCAATCTAAAAAAGTGCATCCTGCCGCACCAACTGTTTTAATCGGAGCTTCATTAGAAGAGTTTTTAAGAAATTGGGTTGAAGAACAAAACATAAGTCTCGGAAATTTAAAACCTGGAATGGATAACTATAGTAAGTTATTAAAAGAAAAAGACTTGATAACGAAACAAGATTTTAAAGACTTGACTTCTTGGGCTGGATTGAGAAATCACGCTGCACACGGAGAATGGTCTGAAGTTGAGGATAAAAGACGAGTAAAATTAATGCTCGAAGGAGTTAACTTGTTTATGCGGAAATATGGGACTGAAAAATAATAAACTACTGCCAACAAAGTATAACCGTAATTACGGCGGATTCGACTGCGTCCGAATCCACTCGGTAATTACTAACACTAGTTATTAAACAAAATACGTAACTTTAATCCCGTAACAACAGTTATACAAATACGTTGTAAACAATTAAAACAAAATCTATGAAGGAATTAAAATTATTTTGCAAATTTTTAATCATATTTATGATTTTCTTATCATGTTCAAGCGAAAACAATTCTAATATTGAAATATCGTCTTTAATAATTGGTAATTGGAAACCTATAAGTGAAATAGCAATTTGTAATTCAACTCAACAAGAAGTTTCAACTCTTGATTCCTGTGAACAAATGGGAAGTTGGATTATAAATGAAAATCATTCAATAACAATCTCAGAATATTATACTTCTACCAATAATGATTGTGAATTAGATTTCACTAATTCTGGAAATTGGTCTATAAACGATAATACTCTTAATATAACTTTAGGGAATGAAACAGTTTCGGCTGAAATAATTGAGTTAACAAATAACACTTTGAAGATTGAATTTGATGCAGATGATAATACAATTTGTAATGATGGTAGTTCTATTTTAAAAATTCATGGTATATTTGAAAAAAATGAATAAATTTAGGAATAGAATAAAACTGTTTACAACAATGGCTATAAATAATTGCTATTACTCGCCTACTCTGAAAATTCCGTTGGAATTTTCACCTACGTGTGTACTTGTTAAATTATCGCTATATTCACGCAACTATTCATAGCCTAGACCGTTGTGTGTAAGCTGGAAAAACTAAATAAAATGGTTCATTATTTACTAGATAGTTCTCAAGAATACACAGAAGAAACCTTTCAAGATGTTAAAAACAGATATACTGAATTTGGTAAAGACCTCTATGAAATCCTAAGAGTTTCCGAGCCTGAAATTTTTAAACATTTAAGATTTTATAAAGCGACTAAACTGATTAAAAAAACTACTTGGGGGAAAGCTGAAACTGAAAATAGTTATGCAATATATGATGACGGAAAAAAATCTTTCGGAATACAACTAGAACCAATGACACCGGTAATTTGTTTGCATAATAAACTGACTCAAATAGAAATCGGAGATTGGGATGAAAATGATTATTACGGAGAATCTATTGAATACATAAAAAAAGAGCTTTTGAAAAATGAAAAGCCTACACACAACAATGTATAACCGCAATTACGGCGGATTCGACTTCGTCCGAATCCACTCAGAATTGCTTAAACTAGTAAACAACTAAAAACTTTTGGCTAAATTAGCCCGGTAACTGACGGGTTATACGAAGCCGTTGGCAATAATATCAGCTGAACGTAAAAAACGAAGAATTTGATTAATGAAATATAGCATTCCAGATAAAAGAGAATTAACAAAATTGGAAATTAAATTTCTGACTTATCTGTTCGAAAAAGAAAAACCGGAATGGAATAATTTAATCGGAAATCTGAAAGTTATTGCGAGATGTGGTTGCGGAAAATGTCCGACTATAATGTTTGGAAAAACATTTGACTCGGAAATTCAAAAAGGAAATTTAATAATTGATTATGCAGGAAAAGGTAAAAACGGAGAATTAATCGGAATTTCTCTGTTCGGAACTGACCAAATTCCGACTGAATTGGAATTTTACTCAATAGACGGAGAATCAGACACTACGGAAATGCCGAAAATTGACACTCTGAAATCTATGAACGAAAATCTTACTGAATGAAAAAAATACTATTGCCAACAATGTATAACCGCAATTACGGCGGATTCGACTACGTCCGAATCCACTCAGAATTGCTTAAGCTAGTATATAACTAAAAACTTTTGGCTAAATTAGCCCGATAACTGACGGGCTATACGAAGCCGTTGTGAGCAATAGTTTCAGTCTTTTGGTTTTCTGAGTATTTATATGGGATATAAAAGTTTAAGGACT
>NZ_JBHTJR010000035.1:0-2271 GCF_042676005.1 Tenacibaculum geojense
TCACGTTTGTAAAAGGGGATTTGTACTCAATATAATTTTCAGTTATAAAAATTTTAGACAAAAACATTTTATTGATAATTATTAAACAAATTATTGAAAATCCAATTAACGGTACTAAAAGTGGATACATAAATTCACCATTATCTCTTATTCGTATAAATAAGAATGTAAAAAAAAGTGTTGCTAATCCGGTTAATATAAGACCGAACCACTGTAGAAAATTGTTTTTGTTTGCGTAATTGAATTTTTCCATTAATGTTTGTTTTAATTATTGCCAACGGTCTCAGCTAAGGAATCGTTGCGTTAGTTTTAGCGTTTAGTTAATAAATATA
Organism: Tenacibaculum geojense; assembly: GCF_042676005.1. Lineage (NCBI taxonomy): Bacteria > Pseudomonadati > Bacteroidota > Flavobacteriia > Flavobacteriales > Flavobacteriaceae > Tenacibaculum > Tenacibaculum geojense. Next base: position 333 of record NZ_JBHTJR010000035.1, read on the forward strand.
CTTAAACATTTGGTCATAAGCGGTAATTTCCCAACGGGAAATTACATTAGCAATGTTTTTTAGCTATTGTTGTAGCACGTTTTTATTCGCAATTATTTAATTCATAATAGTATTTAATAGGATTATGCGTTATATATTCCTTTCCATTGATTTCTGTACAGAATTTTTCTTTATCTATTTCTATTATTAATTCAAGGTGTTCGATAAATTCTTCGGCATATTCTCCATCCGCAAAACTTATTAATTTTAAAGAAGGAAGGTAAAAGTCATTATTCTTTTTTGAAATTACTTGCTCAAAAATCAAACGAGTAGTCTCATAAAAAAAATCGGTTTCCCCCAAATTATGTTCAGGTCCAGTAGTTTCATAATAGCTGGTGAATTCAGAATTATTCTTAGGTACTAATTTTATTAAAATCGATAAAGGGATTTCTTTTTTCTGTAGGTAATATTCTGCAGCAGTATTTAAGTTCTGTTCATAATCTGTTTCACTAAAGGTTTTTGTTTCAGAGCTCACATTCGTTATTCCAATTTTGAGTTCAGTTTTTTTCAATTCAGATTGTTGTTTTTCTATTTTATTATCAACTCTTTTGCAAGAAAGTATAATTAAAGGAATTATAAAGTAGATTAGTTTTTTCATTTTTCGGAATGTGCTACAACGGTTTCGTATAACCCGTCAGTTATCGGGCTAATTTAGCCAAAAGTTTTCAGTTATTTACTAGCTTAAGCAATTCTGAGTGGATTCGGACGAATTCGAATCCGCCGTAATTGCGGTTATACATTGTTGGCTATAGTTTTTTATATTCAGTTGGTAATTCAACTCCATAAACTTTTTCCAAATACCAAAGTGGCGGAAGTCCATTTTGAGCTCTTCTTTTATCAATATTTTCAATATCTCTTATCGGGAATTGTTCGAGTTGGTTTAAATAAAGTCCATAAATCTGCTCTTTATTTTTTAGTATAGATTTTTCTTCCTCAAATATTGTCCAAAAGCTCTTTTTTATGTTCCCTTTTTTTATTTGTTTATCTATGTATGGTTTAAAAAAGTTCCAGATGTAATTATCTTGTTCGTAAGTTTCTCGTTGATGCCATAGAACCAACCATCCTTTATTTTGCCAACCATATTCCTTTGTTATTTTAATTAGGCGTTTAATGTTGGAGGAATCAATTCTGGCCATTTCTTTTGTGTCAATTCCATTATTGCGAATTTCTTGGTCTAACTTGATTAAGCTGTCTACTTCACGGTAAATTTTTGGGTGTTCTAGTTTTTTACAGAATTCAGTTATGTGCTTTTCATAGTTATTTTCGATTTCAGAAAACAGTTTTTCTTTTCTGAAACTATCAAACTCATTAAAATTTAAGAAATAGTCTTTTGAGGCATTTGTATTATGAATTGATTCTGTGAGAAGTTCTTTCGCTTTGTCCATATTTCCAACATTCAAAGCTGATGCGGCTGCATAAAAGTATATGGAAACATCTTCTTTTGGTTTTAAATCAATAGCCTTTTGAAAATTTGACAGAGCTTTATCATATTTCTTGTCTTTGAATTCAAGCATAGCTTTTTGTTCCAATTCACTATACTTTTCAAAGTCATTTTGATTTTCTGAACAGCCAAAAACTGCTAAAACAAAAAGTATGTAGGTTATTTTCATAGTTTTGTCAAAATTGTAGCCAACGGCTTCGGCTATGATTAGTGCGGGAGTAGGGAAGCGAATTCTTTCCGATTGAGCACTAAGACGAAGCATTTTGTTTGCTTTTAATTTTTTCTTGTTCAAAAGTCAAATCAAAATGATTTGACGACACTATAAAAATACATTAAACTTTGGATTAAACACCAAAACCAGTATTAATTATAGCCATTGTTGTAAAGCGTTTTTTTTATTAACTTATTTTCTTCCCTCAACTCTCATTTTAGAATGGAGCACTGCTGACTTATATCCAA
>NZ_JBHTJR010000036.1:0-7779 GCF_042676005.1 Tenacibaculum geojense
TCACGTTTGTAAAAGGGGATTTGTACTCAATATAATTTTCAGTTATAAAAATTTTAGACAAAAACATTTTTTTGATAATTATTAAACAAATTATTGAAAATCCAATTAACGGTACTAAAAGTGGATACATAAATTCACCATTATCTCTTATTCGTATAAATAAGAATGTAAAAAAAAGTGTTGCTAATCCGGTTAATATAAGACCGAACCATTGTAGAAAATTGTTTTTGTTTGCGTAATTGAATTTTTCCATTAATGTTTGTTTTAATTATTGCCAACGTTTTGTGTATTGTTATTTGCGATTTTTTGTTGTAAAGTTAATTAAAAGTGGTGAACTTTTGGTTTTGCGAGATTTAGTCCGAAGGAATAAATCCGTAAGCAATTAATTATACATTTTGTTACCCAACGTTTTTATTCAGTCTCTATTAATTTATAAAAATCAGTTTCTTTTTGTATATCAGATACAGATTTGTTAAAGTTCTTTTTTAGATGCTTATCGACTAGTTTATTATAACATTCCATTTCTGATCTTAAAATGCAACCCATTGAATAATATTCAATATTATATTCCGATTCCATAATATTTTCCATACCTATAATAGAACCTAAACCAAAATGAAAGTATTTTAATTCACCCTTTTTTAAGTCAACTTCGAACCGATTTTCCATTTTTTCACAATTTTCTAATTCATAATATTCAGTAAGTCTCTTTTGTTTTTGTATAGCTTTATCATATTCAGCCCATAAGTGTAAATTTAAGACTAAACAAATTCCAAATACACCAATCATTATTTTTGTCAAAACATTGCGCCAACCTTTAGCAAGGAAATAAAATCCAAAACTTATTAGACCTATAACAAATAAAAATTTTGCAATGTCTAACTCCAATTTTACATTGTACCAATATTGCATTTTAACAGAATTAAAAGTCAATAAAGAAAATGTGATAATTGATAAAATCAGAAGTATGTATTTTGTTTTAGTTTTCAATTAATGTCAAGTGTTGGGTAACGTTTTGTGTATTGTTATTTGCGATTTTTAGTTGTAAAGTTAATTAAAAGTGGTGAGCTTTTGGTTTTGCGAGATTTGTCCGAAGGAAAAATCTGCAAGCAATTAATAATACATTTTGTTAGCTGACGTTTTTTGTTTTCCACCATTCTAAAATTTCATCAATTTTTTCTTTATCATAGGTTTTACAGATGTACAGGTGATTTGGATAAGGTTCTTTTTTTCGATAAGATTCTATTATTGAAATAACATGATTTCCAATAGTCATATGTGTTGACTTAGGGATGAAAGAAGAAATATCTCTTACAATACATTTTGATTTTTCTTTTGAATTTATTTTAGAAATTAAATATTCTAAATCATTTTGATTTAACCAATTAGTTTTAGTTTGTCCAATTGTAGTCAAAATATTAAGTTTATCATGATTTTTAGTTTTAAGAATATCAATTAATGTTTTAACATTGACTTCAGACATTTTTATATAATTATTTTTGCTAGGATATTTCTTTAGGTCAAAGTCAGGTTGGTTATTTTTTTCTTTTGTTTTACATGATAATAAAACAGTAAAAATAATACTCAAATAAAGATATCTTTTCATAGTTTAAAATGACAGCTAACGTTTCGTGTATTGTTATTTGCGATTTTTTGTTGTAAAGTTAATTAAAAGAGATGAACTTTTGGTTTTGCGAGATTTAGTCCGAAGGATTAAATCCGCAAGCAATTAATAATATACCTTGTTGTACACAGTACTTTTATTTCCATTTTTCTATTAATTCAATTACTCCATTTTTTATTCCGTCATAAAAATTACCATTTTTAAATTCAGGAATTATGGTTTGGTCGATTACGTTTATACAGATTTCGTCAGTCAAAATCAGTGCCGTTGCATTTCCAGTTGCGATTCCGATTTGTCGACAAGGACTGCACATAACAATTGTCAGTCCGTTATTTTTTTCAGCATCTCCAACTCCCCAGTAATTGCTTAAATCAGTTGCATATTTTTGAATGTCCGAGTAAGGTGAAATACTATCAATTGTCACAACAACTATTTGTCGTGTTGTTTCAATATTGTAGTCATAAATGATATCAGAAAGTTCTTTGTTTTGTGTAGGACTAAAAATGCTATCATAGTCATTTATTATTTGATCCTTAAGTTTTGTATCTCTGAATTTGTCAATTGTAGAGAAGTCAAATTCTGTTGTCGTTTCTTTTATTTCAGTTTCTTGTGCTGAACCTTTACAAGAAAGCAAGTTTAGTGTTAGAAAAAGGATTAGTATTTTAGATGCGATTTTCATTTCTCGGTATTGTGTACAACGGTTTCGTATAACCGTTAGTTACGGGTTAAATTAGTTATTATTTTCTTTTATTCACTAGCGTTAGCAATTCCGAGTGGATTCGGACGTAGTCGAATCCGCCGTAATTGCGGTTATACATTGTTGCCCACAGTATTTTATTCACGTTCTGATTTATAAATCCAACCATCGAGTGCAAATAATTCCGATGAATTTTTGTTTGGTTTTATTATCATTTTCAATCCGCTACTTTTCAATTCGTAATTTTTATCTATAATCACACAATCTCCGTTCAGAACTTTTTTAGAGTCATTTACTTTGATTAAATCAAAAAAAATATTTTTCAGCTCTTCAAATTCGACTTGAGTAATTTTAAATTCAGATTTTTTTTCGTCCAGTTTATCATTGTATTTAACTCTATATTCCTTTCCGTTATTTTTACGTTTTATAGTCAGTTTACTAATTCCGATTATGTTTGCTCCAAATCCGCCGTGATTTGTGATGCGTATTTCAATTCGGTCATTAGCGAATATTTTTTCCACACTTTGCTTTTCAGTCGGAAGTAAATTTCCAATTGAAATTCCAACAAAACTTGTTAAAATCAGAAAGCCAAATATTAAGGAAATAGTTTTTTTCATATTGTGGGCAACGGTTTTGTGTATGATTTTTTGCGGGAAAAGGACGCGAGTCGTTTTCTGTTGTTGCGGAAAGATAATTAATAAGATTGAATTTCCGCATGGGAATTCAGCCGCAATTAATTATACACCTTGTTACCCACTGTGTTTTTTAATTCTTAAGTGTTAATTCAATTGCTATTTGATTATATTTATTATTATATCTTTTTGAAGAATAATTGTTGTTTTTCAAAACTTTTCTCCATTTTCCTTGATTAAAAATCCAACTATTTTTATTTTCATCTCTAGGTATAAGACCTATTTTTGGATCATAACGAATTCCTTTTTGTTTTTCTTTTGAATCTTTTATTGTATAGTTAAATTCGTACTTATTATCCTCTATAATTAAACACTCAAAAGCAATGAAGAATCCATTTTTAGGAAATTTTATATTTAATTCGGATATGTCTATTTCAGTTATTCTTTTCCCTTTATTAGCAGTTCCAATAATGTTTTTATGAAATATATAGTTATCTGGTTCTCCTTTTTCATTTATATCATACAAACGAATATTAAACTTTGAGCCTTTCACTTTACTTTTAGTTAGTATTCTTATTTTACTTAGGTAAGGAGTACTTTCGTAAATTGCCTGATATTCAAAAAATCTAGCCGCAATCCATGGGTTTTTTCCAAAGGCAAAATAATGATTGATTTTAGATTTTTTAAATTTACCAATTGTTAATGATTTGTTTTGTTTTTTAGAGCTGATAATAATTTCATCAAGTTTAGTTGTTTGAGGTTTTAACTCGATAACTTGTTTTATGGAATCAGACAATATTCTTTTTGTTTCAAATCCAAGAGCAGAAAATAAAATAATTTTTGGACTATCAATTTTTAATTCAAACTCTCCTTTTTCATTAGATGTTGTTCCAATGGTTTCGTTCTCTACCCAAATATTTACGTAAGGTATTTTTTCTTTTGTTTTGTTATCAATTATTACAGATTTCAATTGACTGAAACAAATGTTAGAAATTACCAGAATTATTATAGTAACTAGTCTTTTCATATTGTGGGTAACGTTTTTGTGTATGTTTCAGTTGCGTGATTTAAGTATTAAATTTAGCAAATAATTACTGAATGGAAAATCCGCGAGGATTTTCCAAAGTAGGCAAGAAGCTAGCAATTGAATATACACGGTGTTAGCCATAGTTTTTTAAAATTCAGTTCTTGAGTTATTTATTTTAACAAATTCAAATTTCTCATTCAATTCAAAATTATTTAAAGCTGATTTAAATTCAGTTTTCATTTTCTTATTTCTTAAAAGTATCTCAAAATTATATTCTTCTCCGTTTTTGCTAATGATTTTTAAATAGTTTTTATTTCCGTAAATCGAGTGAGTTTTCCAACTTCCATAATCCATATATTTCAAGAAAATACTTTCTAATTCATTCAGTTTTATTTGTTTTTCAACTCCGTCTAATTCTATTGTTATAAGTTTTTCAGATAATTTAAAAACTCCAATTATTTTAGGTTTTATAAAAGAAATTCCAAAAAGAAAATATGCACCAAATAAAATTATTATTAGACTTAAATATTTCAAATATGTGTTTTGGTTTTCTTTATTATGTGCAAAAAGATAAAAATTAGCAATTAAATAAAGTATTCCGAAAATGATGGAATATGATTTTTTATATTCTTTAGTTTTTACAATTTCTGTTTTGAATTCCTGCGTCATTTTGGTAATTATGGCTAACGGTCTCGTATAACCGTCAGTTACGGGTTTATATGCGTTAATTTTCGGTTTAGCACGGACTTTAGCAATTCCGAGTGGATTCGGACGTAGTCGAATCCGCCGTAATTGCGGTTATACATTGTTGTAGCACGTTATTTATATTCATATTTATTACGCCAAATTTCTTCTCCTTTCAAATAGTCAAGAAGAATTTCGGTCATTTGTTCAACCGTTTCTAATGGTTCTACTAATAAAATATGATCATCTTCTGTCACAAATCCAGAAGTTAATCCGTCATCGCCTAAACTTCCGCTTACGTGCAAAGCTTTATATCCATTTTTAACTTCCAGTTGCACAATGTGGAATTCATTCCAATTTGTTGATTCCATCGTGCTTTTTATTATTTCCGCTGTCGCTTTTTCAGATATGGTTTTTGTGACTTCTCCATAGTCGTAAGAGACAGTAAGTTTTAAATCTCGTTTTTCTTGTCGAGCTTCACGATTCCGCAATTTAGTTTTATTTTCCGCAATTCCATGTGTGTTTGAGTTACGTTTTGAGTTCCAGCTAATCAAAGCGAATATTCCGATTAATGCTAAAACTCCGAAGATTATGTAGGTATTCATTTTTTTCACGCGATTTTGGTTTAATGTGCTACAACGTTCAGTATAAGAAACGTAGGGCGGGTGATAAGCGATACGTTTCGGATTGGGACTAAGCCAAATATAATATTTTGCTTTTATCTTTTTTGTTGAAAATGCCAAATTTTATATTTTGCGACTTTGTAAATAAACACAGAACTTTGGAGTTGACACAAATACCCTATGTTTTTTATACATTGTTAGCAAATGTTTTTTGTTTCGATGTTCTCTCAGTTATTGTAAAAACACCTATTGGATAAAATAATGATGAGAGTATTAATAGAATTCTTTGTGTTACTGAATCAATTTTTTTCATTATGTAATTAATTATAATGTAATAGTTAACGCATATTGAAATAACTCCAAAAATAGCACTAATAAAAAATGTTGGTCTATACAAATAGGCAAAAATCAACCTAAATCCAAAAGACATTGATAAGACTATTATCAGAATATCCGCTATAAATAGATAAACTAATATTTTATTGAATATTTTAAAAATTCTATAGTTTTTATATTCAGTTTTTGAACTTTCTAATATTTCATTTGAAGTAGTTGTTAACCAAATTATATGAATTATAAGAGTAAGAATTAACCAATCGTTGAAACTTGCAACTTGAATTCCTGTAAGACTGAATAAAAATAGAACTGTAAATATTATTTTTTTAATCATTTTAATTTTTAATAACGCTTAGATATTTTTTAAGGTACATAAACAAGTTTAATGTCAAAGATATACTCTTTATTAACTTCTCTTACTTCTGCATTAAGCACTAAGTCACTTAAACCCTCATCTTTCGTATATAGGTCAATAAGAATATTCCAGTAGTTTCCATTACAAATATAAACTGAGGAGTTCCAAGTTTCATTAGGTAGTTCAATCAATTCTTCTCCGTAATCCTCAATTTATTCTTTGATTTGTTCAGCAGTTTTATCCGAAATAGTGTTTACATTTTTTATTTCATTGCTAAGCTTGTAATCTTTTTTTACAAAGGCAAAAATAATAGCCTTAAAAGTTAGTCTCCAAATGTGTGGTATTGGAAGTTCTTTTTCCTCATTTTTTTCAACTGCAATTTCGTTAATTCTTAATATTTGCTAACGGTTTTGTATATGAAAAGTAGCAGAGTAAAAATGCAATTACTTTTAGTTTAAAGACAAAAAAGTAGAAAAGAACTAAACTTTAAGTTTAGCTCTTAACTGCTATTTTTTATATACCGTGTTGTAGGCAGTATTTAATCTTCAATCATAAAAATTTCATCAACCCAACCAACTTCATATTTGATTATTTTATTTTTCGATATTTTTTCAACAAAATAAATTTTATCAAAGACATGATGTTTAAATTCATTTAATGAATTGTATTTTTTGATTAAATATTCAAAATCAACAAGTTTTATATTTTCTAATGCTTTTATAGAACAAGTATCCTTGAAGCTTTTTGTTTTGTTAAAGCCAAAGGTTTCATTACAGATTTTGAAATTAATTATATTACCATAATCTTCATATTCTTTTCTAAATTTATTTACATTTAAGGAATTACCAGAACCATCTTCAACAATGCATTTTTCATTACTTTGGTTGTCAAATAATATGTATACAGTTTCTTTCTTTCTTTCTTGAGAGAAACACATTAGCGTTGAAACTAAAAAAAGTATTAATGTTAGATTTTTCATTCTGTACAGGTTTCATTTGAGTTATTAGCTATATAATCGGAAATAACTCCTTCAATTCTTTCCTTTTCTTCTTGAGGCAAACTAGTCCAAGTATAAATTGCATTGTTTCCATTTTCATAAATTAACCCTTCCCAAGACAAGTCCATATAGAGTTGAGCGGGTTGCTGATTGTCTGGTACAGCACTACCTGTATCATATTCCTGCAATATTCTTGCCAAAGTTTCTCTATAATGAGTTGCCATTTGTTGATGTTGCCAATTTTTGTGGCGTCTAAAATAATCATACATACCTGGGAAATTACCATCTAAAGCATCTAATACATCTTGTCTTGTAACTCCGTCAATATTACCACCATTATCAAGTACAGACAATAATTTTCTATACATTTCAGCATGAATAACTTCATGTGCAATTGTTTTTACAACTAATAAATTTGGTCTTTTAGTAACTCCACTAGTTGTATTATTGTTGTTTAACCTAATTGTAATAACAAAATCAGGTGAGTTTGGGGTGGTTGGATTGCTATTAGGTGCAATAGTTATTCCCCTTGAAGCACCTATATCACCCATGTCAAATTTCAAATGCGCTACTGGAAAATCAGGTTCAAATTTCTTTATTGAATTTTTAAACCCAGTACTAGAAGATTTTAGTTTGTTGTAAATACATAGAGCTTTACTTTCTAATTCATTTAGAATTTGATAGTCATCATCAATTATACAACTTGTGTCACTTTTTATATAACCACTAGGGCAAGGTTTTTCTGGTTTTTCAAGAGGAATAACCACAATAGGGTCGTCAAAATTATCAGGTTCATCATTAGTT
>NZ_JBHTJR010000037.1:0-61288 GCF_042676005.1 Tenacibaculum geojense
TAACTATTTCACAGAACCCAGATGTAACATTAACTACAACTGTTGATGAGTTTGGTTGTTCAACAGGTAACGTTACGGATAATGCAGTAGTAAATACTACTGCAGGAGGCGGAACAGGTACGTATGTACGTTATGTATTTGTATACGATAATAATACACCAGCCGATACTACAGATGATATTACACAAGACAGTGCTAATGACAGTTTTGTAGTAACCAATGAAGCAGGCGGTTCGGTAGCTGTAACGGTTTATGATGACAACGGATGTATAGCAACAGCTACACAAGTGGTAGCACCATTTAATGGATTAAGTAATGCAGATTACGTAGTAACAAAAGACGTAGACTGTAGAGTTTTACCATTAGGCGGAGCAGATTTAGATATCACGTTTGATTCAAGTGTAAGTGCCATCAATGCAGATGTAACAATTACAGGTTCAACAACTGCACATACAGATACACAAAGTGGAACATCACCAGTAAGTTTCACAGGAGTTCCAGCGGATACTTATACGGTAACAATCACCAATCCAATAACAGGATGTGTTTTAAGCACTACTATTTTAGTAGAGGAAGCACCAACGTTTAATATGGATGTTAATAAGACGAGTGATGTAGCATGTGTTGGAAGTAATGAAGGATCTTTTACGTTTGATTTCAGTACAAGTTCACCATACACAGGAAACTACAACTATGATGTTATAGATAATGCTACAAGTATTTCAACAGGAATAACAGGTGTTGGAGTAGGCGGTACACCAGTAAGCATTACTGGTTTAGCAGCAGGAGTTTATTATGTTCAGGTAACGATGACTGATAGTCCATTCTGTCCAGTAACTACGCCATTAGTAACTATTGATGAGCCAACGGCACCGTTAGCTTTATCAACGAGTGCTACTGCTGTAAGTTGTAACGGAGGATCCGACGGAAGTATCACAGCAACCGGATCAGATGGTTGGGGTGGTTATACTTATAGTTTAACACCAGTAACAGGAACTTCACCAGCAGTAGGTTTCAGCACAAACAATGTGTTTAGTGGTTTAACAGCAGGTACTTATAATATCACAGTAAGAGATGCTAATGGCTGTGAGGAAGTTGTAACAGAAACGGTTCCAGATGCTAGTTTAGTAGAGTTTACAGTTACACATATTGATAATTCATGTGATGCAAGTTTAGGCGGAAGTATAGAAGTAACACCAACAGGTGGAACAGGTACTTATACGTTTACTTTAACCAATACAGGTACAAGTTCAGTAGTATCGAGTGGAACAGGAACAGGAGTTTACACCTTTACCAATGTAGGAGCAGGAGATTATAGCGTATCAGTTGTAGATAGCAATAATTGTCCAGGTACAGCGTTAACGAGTCCATTAGTAACTATCAGTCCAGATTTAGCTTTTACAGCTATTCAGACAAAGAATATAGATTGTTCAGCGAGTCCAGATGGAGTTATTACTGTTGATATTACATCAGGTTCAGGTACCTATGAATATTCAGTAGTTAATAGTTCATCAGCAGTTATCGTAGCACAAACATCAACAGGTGGAACTACATTTACATTTGATGTAAGTACAGCAGATACGTACACAGTAGAAGTGTTTGATATGGCCGCTACCCCAGTATGTTCAACTACGGTTGACGTAGTGGTTGCACCAGCTATTCAGCCAGATTTCAGTGCGGTGGCAAGTGTAAATAATATTTGTTTTGGTAGCACTGATGGAGTAATTCAGATCACAGAGGTAAACAATAGTATCAATCCATTAACTTACAGTATAATTGTTGTAAGTGGTGGTCCATATTCTGGTAGTATTGATATGACTACTTTAACGTATTCAGGATTACCAGCAGGTGTTTATGATATTACCGGAGAGGGAACAAATGATTGTACTACTACAGTTCAAGTAACTATTTTAGAGAATCCAGATGTAACGTTAGGAACTTCGGTTACAGAGTTTGGTTGTTCAACAGGTAATGTTACGGATAATGCAGTAGTAAATACTAGTGCAGGAGGCGGAACAGGTACGTATGTACGTTATGTATTTGTTTATGATAATGGTACTCCTGGAGATACATCTGATGATATTACTCAAGACAGTGCTAATGACAGTTTTGTAGTAACCAATGAAGCAGGCGGTTCGGTAGCTGTAACGGTTTATGATGATAACGGATGTATAGCAACAGCTACACAAGTAGTAGCACCATTAAATGCAATAACAGATGCAAGTGTAACAGTTGATAAGGCAATAGATTGTGCAACTGGAGAAGATATAACTATTAATTACACGTCGGTTTCAGCAATACCAAATGTTGAATACAGCGTAACAGGAATTAATGGCACAACGTATTCAACAGTTACACAAACGGCACCAATGCCAAACCCAGAAACATTTACAGGATTAGGGACAGGAGTTTACGAAATAGCAATCTTTAACCCAGATACAGGATGTACATTTACAATAGTACATCAAGTAGATACACCACCAACATTTAATGTAAATGTTCAAACAGTTAATGATGTTGCTTGTGTTGGAGATGCTAATGGTGAAATTTCTATAGAATTTAGTACAAGTTCACCTTATACAGGAAACTTTACCTATGATGTAATTGATAGAGCTACAGGACTAACAACTGGAATTGGCGGTAATGGTTCAGGAAGCTCTACTACTATAGTTTCTGGTTTAGCGGCAGGTGAGTATATTGTAGAGATTTTAATGACAGACAGTCCTTTCTGTCCAGTAACCTCTAATCCAGTTACTATTAATGAACCAAATGCACCATTAACGGCAAACTTAAATGTTGGCTTAATAAGTTGTATCACAACAAATAGTGGGCAAGTAGTAATTAACGGAGTTGATGGTTGGGGTGGATATACTTACCAATTGGTAAATTTAACTACCGGAATAACAGTACAAGCTTTCGATACTAATAACATTATTACAGGTTTAGAAGCTGGAGACTATGAAGTTTCTGTAAGAGATGCTGGAGGATGTGTATTTGTAGACAACTTTACATTAACGCCACCGGCACCATTTAATGCTACTATTAATCAAACAGCATTTAACCAATGTGAGGGCGATCAAATGGCAGCAATTGAAATTGTTGGTGTAACAGGAGGTCAAGGTAATCCACCATCATATACTTATAGCTTAACATATCCTGACGGTTCTGTTACAGCACAACAAACATCTAATGTATTTACAAGTTTAGGTGCAGGAGATTATATTGTAACGGTATACGATGAATTTAACTGTAGTGAACAGTTTAATTATACGGTTACTGAACCATCAGATGTTTCAGCAGTAGCATCAGTAAATGGAGTTATAAGTTGTACTAATCCAACTGTAGATGTAACGGTTACTGGGAATGGAGGAACAGGAGCTTATGAATATAGTAATGATGGAGTAACATTTGTAGCAGGTAATGTATTTGCTGTAACAGCAGGAGAACATGAGTTCTTTGTAAGAGATGCAAACGGATGTATTTCTGCTCCATATATTATTACTGTTGCCGATTTAGAGCCTTTAGCAGTTGAAATCGAAACAATTGGAGGATTTATAACATGTTATAATGAAACAAATGGTGTGTTATCAGCTAATGCAACTGGAGGTTTAGGAAATTATAGTTACGAATTATTAGAAAGTGGTGTTGTAGTTCAAGGTCCACAAGCATCTAATACATTTACAAACTTAGGTCCTGGAGTATATAGCATTAGAGTTACAAGTGTAGACTGTATTGAAACAACTGCTACCCATGAAATTGTTAACCCAGAAGAATTAATAGCAACAGCTTCATCTACACCGGTAAGTTGTTATGGAAGTTCAGATGGAACAATAACTGTGGATGCAACTGGAGGTACAGGAACTTTAGTGTATGAAATAGACAGTGCACCAGGCAGATTCCAATCATCTAATGTGTTTGTAGATTTACCAGCGGGTATTTATAATGTAACAGTACAAGATGAAAGAGGTTGTTTCACGATTATTCCAGTTGAAGTTATAGAGCCTCAAGAGTTATCTGTATCATTAGTAGGAACTGTTGTAGAACAAGCTTGTATTCAAGACCCAGCACCATCATTCACTGTAGAAATTAACGGAGGTACTGGTCCATACAGAGTAAGTTTAAACGGTAATGCATTTATAAATTTACCAGCAGGAACAAATACCTATACATTTGATAACTTAGAGCCAGGTACATCATACACTGTAATTGTAAGAGACGCTAATGATTGTAGACCAGCAGATAACCTGACTATTGTTACAGAAGAAACTGTTAACATGCAGTTACAACACACCGTAGCATATGATTGTTCGGGTGATGTTACAATAACAGGTATAGTTGATGAGTTATATACTAATGAAGTTGTATTTACTTTATCAGGTCCAGAAGTAGCAACAAACGATACAGGAGTATTTGTTGTAAACACTCCAGGTTTCTATACCTTAGAAGTTGAACATATTGACGGATGTATCGAAACTATTGATCAGATAGAGGTAGAAGACATCGAGCAGTTAGGATTAACAATCGACACAAGTCAGGTAAATATTTTAATTGCAAATCCGGTAGGAGGCGTTGGACCGTATGAATTTAGTATAGATGGTAGCGAATTTAGTTTCCAATCAGAATTTATCATCTCACAAACACGTGAATACACAATCACGGTAAGAGATGCTAGAGGATGTGAGTTTACAGTTACTGTTTTAGGTGAATTTATTACGATAGAAATTCCTAACTTCTTTACACCAGATGGTGATGGAGATAACGAATATTGGTACCCAATTAATGTAGAAGATTATCATGATGTTAAAGTGTACATCTATGATAGATACGGAAGACAATTAAAAGTGTTTGAAGGATCACAACAAGGTTGGGACGGAATGTACGACGGAAGACCTTTACCAACTGGAGATTATTGGTATACTATTGATTTTAAAGAGTTAACCAATGAGCGTAAGAAAATGATGGGTCACTTTACATTATATAGAAGAAGATAATATATATGAAAAAAATAATAGTAGCACTGCTTTTAATCCTCAGCACTAAAGCAGTTACAGCTCAAGAAAGAGATTTACCGCCATATATCAATCATATGGCGGACAATCCGTTCATGATTTCTCCGTCTTATGCGGGTATTGGATCGGGTTTACAAATCAGATTAAATGGAGTAAGCCAATGGATTGGTGTAAAAAATGCGCCAAACACCCAGTCGATAACTGTAGAAGCAAGAATCGCAGAGAGATTTGGAGGCGGATTAACTATTTTTAATGATAGTAATGGTAATACCTCTCAACAAGGAGCCAAATTATCTTTTGCAAGTCACTTAACGTTAAGTGATTTATACGATAGTTTTTTATCATTTGGTATGACCTATACTTTTGTACAATTTGGTATTGACACACGTGATAATAATACGGGTGAAGTATTAAGTAACATTTCTGAAGGTAAATCTAATTTTGATGTGAGTATGCTATACCGTTTTGATAGATTTGCTTTTAGTGTAAATGTTAATAATATTTTAGATCAAGAAGTACTAAACACTATTTCAGGAGAGCCTGAAGTTTTAAGAAAGTATTCATTATATTCCTATTATAGTTTTAGAGTGAATAGAGAGGTGGAAATAGAACCCTCTATTTTTGTAGAATATTTTGAAGCAAGTGCTCGTTCTAGAAATGACGTAAACGTTAAATTACGTAAAAGAATTAGAGATGGTTATGTTTGGATAGGTGCAAGTTATACCTTCTTAAACGATCAATTTGGTGAACCATTATCTGTAGCGCCTTTAGTTGGATTAAAAAAGAATAAATTTTACTTATCATATGGTGTAAGCCTAAATGTAAATAATATTCAAGATTTTACATATGGAACCCATATGATTACGCTTGGATTTGATTATGATAGAAGACCAAGTTTAGCACGATGTACACAGAAAATGATGATGTTTTAAAATTTAAAAAATATATAAAACTAAAAATCCTCAAGAATGTTCTTGAGGATTTTTAGTTTACTTTTGTACCAATGGAACAGCAGGATAAAAAATCTACCAACTTAAACAAGTTTATTAGTAGTACAGGAATGTGCTCAAGACGAGAAGCTGAAAAGTTAATTACAGCAGGTAGAGTAACTATAAATAATAAACCTACTCAATTAGGAAATAGAGTATTTGAAGGAGACATAGTAAAAATTGACGGAAGAGCGTTAAAACCTAAACCTAAAACACTCTACATTGCATTAAATAAACCTGTAGGTATTGTTTGTACAACAGATAGTAAAGAGAAAAAAAATATTGTAAAATTTGTTGGTCACCCAGAAAGACTATTTCCTATTGGAAGATTAGATAAACCATCTGAGGGTTTGATATTTCTTACCAATGACGGAGATATTGTAAATAAAATTTTACGTGCAGGAAACAATCATGAAAAAGAATATATTGTAACTGTAGACAAAGCAATAAACGACAATTTTGTGGAACGTATGAGTAACGGAATTCCAATTTTAGGAACTGTTACAAAAAAATGTAAAGTAGCTCAAATTAACACAAATACCTTTAAAATTATTCTAGTACAAGGCTTAAACAGGCAAATTAGAAGAATGTGTGAGTTTTTGGGTTATGAAGTTACGAAATTACAACGTACTCGAATCATGAATGTGACTTTAGGGAATTTAAAACCTGGAGATTGGCGAGAACTAACTAGCCATGAAATGGATGAAATTAACAGGTTAGTCGCAAGTTCCGTAAAAACTGAGGAAGCATCTATACCAGAAGAAAAACCCGTTAAAAAGAGTAAGAAAATATCAAATCAACCGGTTAGAAATGAGTTTAATAAAAAAAGTAGCTCGTTTAGAAAAAAAGGTAAATCCTCGCAAAAGTCAAAACCTCAATTCGGAAGAAAAAGAAAGAGATTTTAAATCTTAATAACTAATTAAGTTTTTCCATTAATTCAATTATGTATCTTTGCCAACTATGCAATTTGATTTAAAAATTACCGACCCAAAGAGTAAAGCCAGAGCAGGAGTAATTACTACCGATCATGGTACTATAGAAACTCCCATATTTATGCCAGTAGGCACAGTTGCATCTGTAAAAGGTGTACATCAATCAGAATTAAAAAATGAAATTAATCCAGATATTATTCTGGGTAATACTTACCATTTATACCTACGTCCAAAAACAAATATTCTTGAGCAAGCAGGAGGTTTACACAAGTTTATGAATTGGGATCGTAATATTTTAACAGATAGTGGTGGTTATCAAGTATATTCTTTATCAGAAAGAAGAAAAATTAATGAAGAAGGCGTAAAGTTTAAAAGTCATATAGACGGCTCTTTACATTTCTTTACACCTGAAAATGTTATGGAGATTCAGCGTTCTATTGGTGCTGATATTATTATGGCATTTGATGAGTGTACACCTTACCCTTGTGATTACAATTATGCAAAAAGCTCTATGCACATGACGCATAGATGGTTAAAAAGATGTATAAATCATCTTGAAAAAGTGCCACCAAAGTATGGTTACAACCAAACGCTTTTTCCTATTGTTCAAGGTAGTACCTATAAAGATTTAAGAAAGCAGTCTGCAGAGTTTATAGCATCAGTTGAAGCAGATGGTAACGCTATTGGAGGTTTATCAGTAGGAGAGCCAGCTGAAGAAATGTATGCAATGACAGAGGTTGTTACCGCTATTTTACCAGAAGATAAACCACGTTATTTAATGGGCGTTGGTACGCCAATTAATATTCTAGAAAACATAGCACTTGGTGTTGATATGTTTGATTGTGTTATGCCTACACGTAATGCAAGAAACGGAATGTTATTTACAGCACATGGTACTATCAATATTAAAAATAAAAAATGGGAAAATGATTTTTCTCCTATTGATGACATGGGAATTACTTTTGTAGATACGATGTATTCAAAAGCATATTTACGTCATTTATTTGCCTCTAAAGAATTGTTAGGTAAGCAAATAGCTTCAATTCATAATTTAGGATTTTATTTATGGTTGGTTCGTGAAGCTAGAAAACATATTTTAGCAGGAGATTTTGCCGAGTGGAAAGATAAAATGGTAAAACAAATGGACAAACGATTATAAATTGAAAATACTAGATTGGTACATATTAAAACGTTATTTAGCAACCTTTTTATTCACGTTGTTAATTTTAATACCAATTGCGGTAGCTATTGATATTTCTGAGAAGATTGATAAGTTTTTACGTCATGAAAACTTAACTTTTTTTGAAATAGCTAATGATTATTATAAAAACTTTATTATATATTATTCCAATACATTTATGCCGTTGGCATTGTTTATTGCGGTAATAATTTTTACATCTCGTTTAGCAAATAACTCAGAAATTATAGCTATAAACAGTTCACAGGTTTCTTTTACGCGTTTTTTATATCCTTATTTTATTGGCGCAACATTGGTAACTGTTTTTGCTCTTTTTATGAATCACTACATTGTACCTAATAGTAGTAAAACACGTAAAGAGTTCGAAAAAAAATATTTAAAAAGTAAAAGTAAAGAATATCAAGAGCGTACTGTTCGGAATTTTAGTCTACAATTAAATGATAGTACGTATATTTTTGTACAAAACTTTGATTTAAAAAGAAATCAAGGATATAATTTTTCTACAGAAGTATATAACGGTATCAAGTTAAAATATAAGTTAGAGTCTGATAATTTAACATGGAGAGAACAAGATACGGCGTTTCGATTGCTAAACTGGAAAAGTAGGGAAGTATTACCAAACAAAGATATTATTGATATGGGTAATAAGTTAGATACTACTTTTGCTTTTACCCCTAAAGATTTTAATTACAAATCTACATTTGCTTTAGAAATGCCTTCAGATGAATTAACTGCATTTATAGATTTATCAGAAAAACGAGGTGTTAAAAACCTAAATGCGTATTTAGTAGAATATTATAAAAGAACATCTTTACCATTGGCTTCCTATATACTTACATTATTAGCCGTTGCATTGGCTCATAAAAAAAGAAGAGGAGGAATGGGGGTAAACCTAGCTATTGGTTTAAGTATTATGTTTGTATACGTGTTCTTTCTTAAAATTGGAGAAGTTTTAGGAGCCGTTGCAGGTGCTAATGCCTTATTAAATGTATGGATGCCTAATATAGTATTTGGATCTTTAGCAATATATTTATACATCAATGCAAGAAAATAAATTAAAAAACTATTTATTACTTCATTTAATAGTTTTTATCTGGGGATTTACTGCCATTTTGGGTGCTTTAATTTCTATTGATGCTATTCCATTAGTTTGGTATAGGATGTTATTAGCTACCATTTTTATTGGAATTTATTTCTTATTTAAAAAGAAATCTTTTAGAATAGATAAAAAAGCAATTTTAAAATTCTCAATTTCTGGAATTATCATAGCAATTCATTGGATTACTTTTTTTAAGGCTATTAAAGTATCAAACGTATCAGTTGCTTTAGTTACAATGAGCACAGGAGCTTTTTTTACATCGCTAATAGAACCTTTTTTCTTTAAAAGAAGTATAAAAGCAATCGAAATTATTTTGGGTGTATTAGTTATTATAGGACTTTATATAATTTTCAATTTTGAAAGTCAGTATACTTTAGGAATAGTTTATGCATTAATATCAGCATCTTTATCAGCGTTATTTGCAGTTTTAAATGGTTTATTTGTTAAAAAATATGAACCAAGTGTAATATCTTTTTACCAATTAATGTTTGGTACTTTAGGTGTAACCTTATTTTTATGGTTAAAAGGTTCATTTACAACCGATTTTTTTGTTTTAAAATCAACTGATTGGATGTATTTATTCATATTAAGTAGTGTTTGTACAGCTTATGCATTTATAGTATCTGTACAAGTAATGAAATATTTAACACCCTTTACGGTAATGCTTACTATCAACTTAGAACCTGTGTATGCTATTGTATTGGCACTCATAGTTTTTGGAGAGAAAGAGCAAATGAATACAGAGTTTTATTACGGTGCATTTATAGTACTTTTTGTAGTATTATTAAATGGTTTACTCAAAAATTCTTCAGCAATTAAAAAGAAATTACAACGATAATTTAGTATGTTTGTTTTTACAAACAACTAAGAATAGTAAAAAAATCAAACTTTATACACAATGGAATATTTAGATTTTGAAATGCCAATTAAAGAATTAGAAGATCAATTGGCAAAATGCTATGAGATTGGAAAAGAAAGTGAGGTTGACGTTACAGAAACCTGTAGCAAAATTGAAAAAAAATTAGAAAAAGCCCGCAAAGATATATACAAAAACTTAACACCTTGGCAGCGTGTACAATTATCTCGTCATCCAAATAGACCTTATACTTTAGATTATATCAAAGCTTTATGTGGAGATACCTTTATGGAGTTACATGGTGATAGAACGGTAAAGGATGATAAGGCCATGATTGGTGGTTTAGGTAAAATAGGAGATCAATCTTTTATGTTTATCGGTCAGCAAAAAGGTTATAATACAAAAACACGTCAGTATCGTAACTTTGGTATGGCTAATCCAGAAGGATATAGAAAAGCATTACGTTTAATGAGAATGGCAGAGAAATTTGGTATTCCTGTAGTAACTTTTTTAGATACACCTGGTGCATATCCTGGATTAGAAGCTGAAGAACGTGGACAAGGAGAAGCTATTGCTCGTAATATTTTTGAAATGACTCGCTTAAAAACTCCTATTATAACTATTGTAATTGGAGAAGGAGCTTCTGGAGGAGCTTTAGGTATTGGTGTTGGTGATAGAGTATATATGATGGAAAACACTTGGTATACTGTTATTTCACCAGAATCATGTTCGTCTATTTTATGGCGTAGTTGGGAATATAAAGAGGTTGCTGCTGAAGCATTAAAATTAACGGCTGATGATATGAAAAAACAGAAGCTAATTGATGCTATTATTAAAGAGCCTTTAGGCGGAGCTCACTCAGATAGAGAAGGTGCTTTTGATGCTGTAAAAAAACAAATAGTAAAAGCTTATAAAGAGTTAAAAGATTTAGATCATGCATCTTTAGTAAGTCAACGTATGGAAAAATTTGAAAACATGGGAGTATACAAAGAGTAGTGTGCAAAACCATATATACCATAAAAAAACCTCACTATTTAGTGAGGTTTTTTTATGGTATATTTAAATATTTATGTGTTTGTAATGAAATTCTCCATTTCGGATTTTCCATAACATAATCAATAATTAAGGGAGTCATTTTTTCTTTTTTACTCCATTCTGGCTGTAAAAATAACTGACAATTTTTACCCACTTTAGCAGCTTGTTCTTCAGCAAATTTAAAATCATTATTATTATGAATAATCATTTTAAGTTCATCAGCTTCTCTATAACATTCTTCTATAGGTAATTTTGTTTTTTTAGGAGATAAGCAAAACCAATCCCACTTTCCAGAAAAACTATAAGCTCCAGAGGTTTCAATATGAGTTTTAATACCTGCTAATTGTAATTGAGCTGTAATATAGTCTAAGCTCCACATTAAAGGCTCACCACCAGTAATTACAACCGTTTCTGCATATTTTTTAGCATTTTCAACAATTAAGTCTGTATGGGTAGGTGGATGTAAGTTAGCATCCCAACTTTCTTTAACATCACACCAATGACAACCAACATCACAGCCTCCAATTCTAATAAAATAAGCTGCAGTTCCTGTGTGAGCACCTTCTCCTTGTATGGTGTAAAATTCTTCCATTAAAGGAAGCATTTTTCCTGTATTAATTAATTCTTGTGTTTTTAAATCCATCTACTTTTACCGCTATTACATCAACTTCAATTTTGGCTCCTACCAATAAATCGGCTGCAAATGTAGTTCTTACAGGTTTATTTTCAGGAAAATATTCACGGAAAATTTTGTTAAATCCCGCAAAATCGTCGGTAGTACTTAAAATTACTGTACATTTTATCACATGTTTCATATCAGAACCATGAGTTAACAACACATCTTTTATATTTTCTAAGGTCTGTTTAGTTTCAGCTTCTATACCGCCTTCGGGTAGTTTACCAGTTTCAGGATTAATACCAACTTGACCTGCCAAAAAAAGTAAGTTACCAACTTCTACAGCTTCAGAAAAGGGAGCATTTTTCTTGCGTTCTAATTTTGAAGAATGAAAAACAAGTTCTTTTGGTTTTTGGCTAGGTTTTTCATTTTGATGACTACAGGAAAAAAATAATAAACCAATGAAAATGAGCACTATTTTGTTTAAAAACATATAAAATATTGTGAATTAACACAAAGTTATAGAAATTAAACTATGTAAAATTATTTAGTACCATTTTTTTGAAATGCTGATTTTAATAGTATTTTTATCAAAAAATAAGACAGAATGAGTCAAAAGGAAGCTTTTTTTAACCATATAACTCAAGGATATCAATGTAAAGGAGACTTTATTACGCTAGGCGCAGGTATGTTAGGTGAAGAGACAATAACAGATGCTTTGGTAAATATTCCTTTAAAAACCTTAAATAGACATGGTTTAATTGCAGGAGCAACAGGAACTGGTAAGACTAAAACATTACAAGTATTAGCAGAAAACATGTCAGAAAAAGGTATTCCGGTACTTTTAATGGATGTAAAAGGTGATTTAAGTGGATTGGCACAGGCAAGTCCAGGGCATCCTAAAATTGATGAACGCCATCAAAAAATTGGTATTCCGTTTAAAGCACAACAATTTCCTATAGAAGTTTTAACCATTTCCGAGCAAGATGGTGTTCGTTTACGTGCAACAGTATCTGAATTTGGACCTGTTTTATTATCAAGAATTTTAGATTTAACAGAAACTCAAGCAGGAATTGTTGCTATTATTTTTAAATATTGCGATGATAATTTGTTACCTCTTTTAGATTTAAAAGATTTTAAAAAGATGTTGCAATTTATTACTGCTGAAGGAAAAGAAGAAATTTCTGCAGAATACGGAAGAATATCATCAGCAAGTACAGGAGCAATTTTAAGAAAAATAATAGAGCTTGAACAACAAGGCGGTGAATTATTTTTTGGAGAAAAATCTTTTGAAGTTGATGATTTAACGCGTATTGATGAAAATGGCAGAGGCGTAATTTCAGTTTTACGTTTAACGGATATTCAAGATAAACCTAAATTGTTTTCTACCTTTATGCTACAATTATTAGCTGAAGTTTATGAAACATTTCCGGAACAAGGCGATAGTGGAAGACCAGAGCTGGTTATTTTTATAGATGAAGCTCATTTAGTATTTGATGAAGCATCAAAAGCATTATTAAGTCAAATAGAGAGTATTGTTAAGCTTATACGTTCTAAAGGTATTGGGTTGTATTTTGTAACCCAAAATCCAAAGGATGTTCCAGAAGATGTGTTAGCGCAATTAGGAATGAAAGTTCAGCATGCATTACGTGCTTTTACGGCTAAAGATAGAAAAGCAATTAAATTAGCAGCTGAAAATTATCCTGATTCAGAATATTATAAAACATCAGAAGTTCTTACACAATTAGGAATTGGAGAAGCCTTGGTTTCGGTTTTAAATGAAAAAGGTATTCCAACACCTTTAGCCAGAACTATGTTAAGAGCACCTATGAGTAGAATGGATGTTTTAACAGAAAAAGAACTAAATGACGTTTTAGATAATTCTAAGTTAATAGCTAAGTACAATAAAACAATAGACAGAGAAAGTGCTTATGAACTATTAAATGATAAAATTGATAGAATTAACAAAGAAAAATCTGAAGAAGAGGCAGCAAAAGAGCGTCAAAAATTAAGTAGAAGATCAACTTCAAGAAGTAGAAGTATAAGGCAAAACCCTGTTGTAAAAGTATTAACTAGTGCAACTTTTATAAGAAGTGTATTTGGGATTCTTAAAAAAGTACTATAAACTAAAACCAATAAAAATACGTTAACTATACAAAACCGATTAGATGAAAAGATTTTTAAAGCCATTATGTGTAGCTATTATTTCAATAGCTTTTATGCAATGTAGTAACGATAAATTTAATGTAGCAAAAGATAAAGTAGGAGAATTAACACCAAAAACTACGGTTGAAGAGTTAGAAACTATTTTTAAAAATGATTCTATAGTTAAAATTTTAAGTGAAGGAGCTAAAGGAAATAATTATTTTCAAGATGATGATAAGTATGAAATTTATGAAAAAGGAGGGAAGCATCTCCTTACTTTAGTGCCTCAAGATCAATTAGATTCTACTTCTACTATTAAAAGTGTTCAAATTTTTGATGAGCGATATAAAACAGCATCAGGTTTAAATATTAACGCAACTTTTGCTGAAATTAATAGTAACAATACCATTAGTAAAGTAGAATCTTCATTTTCATCAGCAACGTTATTTATTGATGATTTAAATGCTACTATAACTATTGATAAACAAGACTTGGGCTTGAAAGAATTTGATTTACAAAAAGTAAGTTTAGAACAGATACCAGATTTGGCAAAAATTAAAACCTTTACAGTTTGGTTTAATTAACAAAAAAATCCCGCTTTTAGCGGGATTTTTAGATTTCATACATCCTATAAATATAAACCCATTATATTTGCAGTTCAAAATTCAGCAAATGAAATACGCAAACAACATATTAGAAACTATTGGTAATACACCGTTAGTAAAAATTAACAAATTAGCAGAAGAAATTCCATGTTTAGTTTTAGCTAAATACGAAACTTTTAACCCAGGAAATTCGGTTAAAGATCGTATGGCTTTAAAAATGATTGAAGATGCTGAAGCAGATGGTAGGTTAAAACCAGGCGGAACTATTATTGAAGGAACTTCAGGAAATACTGGTATGGGATTAGCTTTGGCAGCTATTGTAAAAGGGTACAAGTGTGTATTTGTAATGGCAGATAAACAAAGTAAAGAAAAAATAGATATTTTAAAAGCTGTTGGTGCTGAAGTAGTAGTTTGTCCTACTGCTGTTGAACCAGATGATCCAAGAAGTTATTATTCTGTATCTAAACGTTTAGCTGAAGAAACTCCAAACGCTTGGTATGTAAATCAGTATGATAATCCAAGTAATGCTCAAGCTCATTATGAAAGTACAGGTCCAGAAATTTGGAAACAAACAGAAGGTAAAATTACACATTTTATAGTAGGAGTTGGTACTGGTGGAACTATTTCAGGTGTTGGTAAATACTTAAAAGAGCAAAATCCAGATGTTAAAGTTTGGGGTATAGATACGTATGGTTCTGTTTTTAAAAAATATCATGAAACAGGAGTTTTTGATGAAAATGAAATCTATCCGTATGTAACAGAAGGTATTGGTGAGGATATTTTACCAAAAAATGTAGATTTTGATATTATTGATGGATTTACTAAAGTTACAGATAAAGATGCAGCTGTTTATACACAATTATTAGCCAAAGAGGAAGGAATGTTCCTTGGAAATTCTGCCGGTGCTGCTATGAAAGGATTACTTCAGCTAAAAGATAAATTTAAGAAAGACGATGTTGTAGTTGTTTTATTCCACGATCACGGTAGTCGTTATGTTGGAAAAATGTTTAACGATGAATGGATGAAAAAAATGGGATATATAGAATAGTTTTATTTTATAATATTAAAATATTCAAAATTCAAAAGCCCGCTCATAGAGCGGGCTTTCGTTTAATCAACTAATTCAAATAATTTACACAATGAAAACAATATATATTACATTGCTATAATGTTGTGTTCAATTTACGTGCCAAAATTACAATTATTTCAATTAGATTTGCTATTAAAATGAAAAATTTACATTTTATTAACTTTTAATAGGGTTATTTTTAACAAATCCTCAATAAAAAGTTAGCTAGCATGTTTGTGTGCTTTATATGATGATCTAACTAAGGCTCCACTTTCTACATACATAAAGCCTAGTTCTAAACCAATTTCTTCATATTTTTTAAATTGTTCAGGAGTAATAAACTCTTTTACAGGTAAGTGTTTTTTTGTAGGTTGCAAGTACTGACCAATTGTAATAATATCTAAACCAACATTTCTTAAATCTTTCATGGTTTCTATTACTTCTTCTTCAGTTTCACCTAAACCTAACATAATACCAGATTTAGTTCTCATACCGTTCTCTTTTAAGTATTTTAAAACACCTAAACTACGCTCATATTTAGCCTGTATTCTAACTTCACGAGTTAATCTTCTAACGGTTTCCATATTATGTGATACCACTTCGGGGTGAACTTCTATAATTCTATCAATTAGTTTTTCATTCCCTTGAAAATCTGGAATTAAAGTTTCTAAAGTAGTATTAGGATTTGCTCTTCTAATAGCGTCCACAGTTTCTGCCCATATTATAGAACCGCCATCTTTTAAATCATCTCTATCTACAGAGGTAATTACAGCGTGCTTAATTTGCATTAACTTAATTGAGCGAGCTACTTTCTCTGGCTCATCCCATTCAACGGTTTCTGGTCTTCCTGTTTTTACACCACAAAAACCACAAGAACGTGTACAAATATTTCCTAATATCATAAAGGTAGCAGTACCTTCTCCCCAGCATTCTCCCATATTAGGACAGCTTCCACTTGTACAAATAGTATTTAACTTGTACTTATCAACTAAACCTCTAAGCTCTGTGTATTTTTTACCAACAGGTAATTTAACTCTAAGCCATTTAGGTTTTTTTACTCTTTCTTGTGTAGGTGTTATAGTTGTTGTGTTTGACATTCGTATGAATTTGAAATGCAAATTTACGAAGAATCTTTTAGAGCATCATATCAAACTCTTTTGCTTTATCAATAGCTTTTAATAAAAGTTGTTCATTACTTTTTACTAAGGTAATAACTCGCTGAATACTGTCTAATTGATCTTTAGTAGCGCTATAAAAAGTAACTCCTGTTACTTCTACATTCATATCAATACTATCAATTAAATCATTTTCACCTATTTTAAAAGCTCCGTAAATAATACCTAACCAGCTTGGTCCGCCACCATGGTAACCTAATCCTTGAAGATATTTAGCTTTAGAATCACTTTCATATACATCATGAAAATCAAATCTAAAACGTCCATTACCTTCATCTACTAATTTACCACGAGTGTTTAAACTAGCATCAGAAAAGGCGCTTTTAATGGTTTCTGATTCGGTTTGGCTGTAAGTGTTTTGTAAAAACAAAAAGGCTACAAATACTAAAAGTACTTTGATTTGGGAGGTTGAAAATCGTAGTTGCATTTTCTTGTTTGTTTATTTAGGGATTATTGTGTTTGATTTTTATGAAAAATTCAAAATCATGCGAATATATGAAATTATTTTATGATTTTTTTATTATTTCTGCCAATAGCTTTTTTGCTCTTAGCAACTTTATTTTTACGTTGTTTATAGGCTCGTTAATTTGTACGGCAATCTCTTTATAACTCAACTCTTGAAAGTATCTTAAATTAATAATTTCTTGATATTTTGGCTTTAACTGTTTGATGTCTTTCAAAAGCTTTGCCAAATTTTGTTCTGTTATAATTTTATCTTCTGGCGAAGGAGCATCATCAATAATTTTATTTACTTCATCTTGTTGAGCATTAGTAGTTTGTATTGATATAGAAGTGTTTTTTTTACGAATTAAATCAACGTGAATATTTTTAGATATAGTAATTAACCAAGTTTGAAATTGATATTGCTCATCAAAGGTTTTAATCTTATCAAATGCTTTAGAAAAAGTACGAATAGTGATGTCTTCCGCATCATTTTCATTTAAAGTTCTTTTTAATTGATAAGCATATACTAGAGGCCAATAGGTGTCTAGCAAAAAATTAAAAGAAATTTGATTGCCATTTTTAGCCTTTTGAATATGTTGAAGAAGCGTTTCTTTAGGTATTTCCAATAGATATAAAACAAAAAATTACTAATTGCTATAAAATTAACAATTAGTAATTTATAAAACGAATGTTGTTTGTTAAAAGTTATGATTGGTGTTGTGGTTCTGCACAAGTATCAAACTGGTCTGGTGTTTTTCCACAAAAACCACAAGCTTCACCTTCTTGATTTAACATTGGGTTTTGACTTGCACATGTTCCTGCAAATTTACCGTCTTTTTTTGCCCATATTTTTATAGCAATTCCAGCAACACCTAATGCTAATAATCCTATTGTAATTAAAATTAATTTCATGAAATATAATTTTGCTACAAAGATACGTAAACTTATAATTTTTAGAGTTATTGTGACTTTTAAAATAAATTAGTGTCTAACAAATAAATACCAATAATTTAATAAGATGATCTTGAATATTGTAAAAGAATTTATAGAGTTTTTAGTTAGTATTTTTGAAACTAAACCGTTAATGAGAACAATAAAAGTAAAATCGAATCATAATAACGTATTTAGAAAATAGAGGTTAAATAACATTAACCTCTATTTCTAATTCTATCTGAAAAAGCTCTAATATTTTTTGCTGAATATTTTTTGCTAGATTATATATTTCTTGACCAGTTGCATTTCCATAGTTTACCAAAACTAAGGCTTGTTTGGTGTGTACACCAGCATCACCAAAACGTTTTCCTTTAAATCCACTTTTTTCTATTAACCAACCAGCAGGTACTTTAATTTCAGTATCTGATATTGGATAAGAGGGTATTTCGGGATACTTTTCTTGAAGTGTTTTAAATAAATCTACATCAATAACTGGGTTTTTGAAAAAACTTCCGCTATTACCAATTTCATTAGGATCTGGTAGTTTTGCTTTTCTAATAGTAATAACAGCATCAGAAACAGCTTTAATAGTTGGATTGACTATTTTTTGAGCGGAAAGTTCTTGCTCAATAGCACCATAACTTGTATTTAATTGATGTTGATTTTTAGTGAGTTTAAATCCTACAGCAGTTATAATGTATTTACCTTTAGCTTTGTTTTTGAAAATTGAATTTCTGTAACCAAATTGACACTCTTTATTGGAAAAACTTACCAATTTACCACTATCAACTTCTATAGCTTCAACTTTAGTAATTACATCTTTCACCTCCACACCATATGCTCCAATATTTTGAATAGGGCAGGTACCAACATTTCCTGGAATTAAGGATAAATTTTCAATACCTCCGTAGTTTTGAGCTATTGCCCAAAGTACAAAATTATGCCAATTTTCACCCGCATTAACGGTTAAATATACAGCATTTTCGTCTTCATTATCTATAGAAATTCCTTCAATATTAATATGAACCACTAATTTGTTAATATCAGTTGTTAAAAGCATATTACTACCGCCAGAAAGAATAAAAATGTCCTTTTCTACAGTTAATAATTGTTGTAATTGATATACTGAAGTAATAGAAACAAAACGTTTGGCATTAACTTGAATACCAAACGTGTTGTAGTTTTTTAAAGATATGTTTTCTTGAATTGTCAATTTTTATTGATTGTATGCTGCTAAAGCATGTTTTAATATAGTTACCGATTTAATTAAATCTTCTTTATTTAAAACATAGGCAATTCTAACTTGATTTTTACCTTCACCAGGAGTTGAATAAAAACCACTTGCAGGAGCTACCATAACAGTTTCATTATTATAGTTGAACTTTTCTAAAATCCACTGAGCAAAATCATCTGTATTTTCAACTGGTAATTCGGCTACACAGTAAAAAGCACCTTTTGGTTCGGCAACTTTTACTCCATCTATTTTTTTTAGTTCACTGATTAATGTATTTCTTCTTTCTACATATTCTTTAGTAACATTATCAAAATAACTTTGTGGTGTGTCTAAAGCAGCTTCTGAAGCTAATAAAGCGTAGGTTGGTGGGCTTAATCTTGCTTGTGCAAATTTTATAGCAGTTTTAATAAAGTATTGGTTTTTAGAAACAATACATCCAATTCTAGCACCACACATACTATATCTTTTAGATACAGAGTCTATCATAATTGCATTTTGTTCTAAACCATCTACTTTCATAACAGAGTTATGAGTTGCACCATCGTAAACAAATTCACGATACACTTCATCAGCAATTAAAAATAAATCATGCTTTAAAACTATTTGTTTTAATTTTTCAATTTCTTCTTTAGAGTATAGATAACCAGTTGGATTTCCTGGGTTACAAATTAAAATAGCTTTGGTGTTTGCAGTGATTAACTTTTCAAAATCTTCAATTTTTGGTAACGCAAAATTACTATCTATAGATGAAATTACAGGAACAACTTTTACACCCGAAGCAATTGAAAAACCATTATAATTAGCGTAAAATGGCTCAGGAATAATAATTTCATCTCCAGGATCTGTAATACTACCAATTGTAAACAATAAAGCTTCAGATCCGCCAGTAGTTACAACTATATCGTTAGCAGAAACGTGAATGTTATTATTTGCGTAATAATTAGCTAGTTTGTTTCTATACACTTCAGAACCTTCAGATCGAGCATATGATAAAACTTCAATATCATTGTTCTTTACAGCATCTAAAGCTACTTGAGGAGTTTTAATATCTGGCTGACCAATGTTTAAATGATAAACTTTTACTCCGTTTTTTTTTGCATTTTCAGCATATGGTACCAATTTTCTAATTGGTGATTGAGGCATTGAATTTCCTTTGTTAGAAATAGAAGGCATTGTTGTAATTTTTATAGTTGTTTGAAACGCAAATTTGCAAAATATTATTCATTTAGCTAAATGAATTGGATTTAAATAGTAATGTTTTAATTTTTAAAAAGGTTAAAATTTTTAATTTATTGGCGAATAATAAAATAGAGTCGTATATTGAGTTAAAATTAAACTAGTTTTATTGAAAAATATATTTATATCCCTAATTCTTCTTTTATTTTCTTACAATATATATTCTCAAAGAGGTTTTCGTTTTTATGGAAAAGAAGATGTTAAGCAGCACGTAAAATTTAAATTGATTAACAACTTAATTGTGATTCCTTTAGAAATAAATGGCAAAGAATTATCATTTGTGTTAGATACAGGAGTCAACAAAACTATATTATTCAATTTAACAAAAAATGATAGTTTAGGTCTTAATAGTATTTCTAAAATAGAGTTAAGAGGTTTGGGAAGTGGAGAACCTGTAGAAGCCTATTTATCCAAGAATAATAGATTCAAAATAAAAAGTTTAATAAGTTCTAATCAAGATTTGTATATCATTTTAAAAGATGGGTTTAATATGTCTTCTAAAATGGGAATTACAATTCACGGAATCATAGGTTATGATTTATTAAAAAGCGTAATAGCTAAAATAAATTATAATCAAAAAGTTATAACTTTTTACAGTCCAGAAAAATACACTTACAAAAAATGTAAAAAATGTGAAGAATTTCCTCTAGAGTTTTACAGGAACAAACCTTATATAAATACCAAAATACAAATTGATACTACCAATGATAAATTAACAGATGTTAAACTTTTAATTGATTCTGGAGGAAGTGATGCTGTATGGCTATTTGAGGATACACATAAAGATATTAAAACGCCAAAAAAATATTTCTTAGATATTTTAGGGGAAGGGTTAAGCGGAACTATTTATGGTAATAGAAGTAAAATACCCAAAATTTATCTAGGTGATTTTGAAATTAAAAAACCTACTGTTTCCTTTTTAGATTCTGCTTCTACATTTAATGCAAGAAAGTTTAGAGGAAGAAATGGTAGTATTGGAGGAAATGTTTTAAAACGTTTTAAGGTTTGGATTGATTATCCTAATGAAAAGATTACATTCAAAAAAAGTTCTTCATTAAAAAAAGGATTTTATTACAATATGAGTGGTTTAACAGTGGTCTACAATGGTCAACAATTAATTAAAGAAGAAAATGCATCTAGGGTTATTGATAGTTATGGTAGTAAAAGTGAAGCATCTAATAATAAAACAGTATCATTTATTACAAGTTATAGTTATAAATTTAAATCATCATATAAGGTTGAAACTGTATTAAAAGATTCCCCTGCCGACAAAGCAGGCATTAAACCGGAAGATATTATTAGAAAAATAAATGGAAAATATGCTCATAATCTTACCTTAAATGAAATAAATGATATGTTTATAAACAAACCGAATAAAAGAATCAATATAGAGGTAGAAAGATTGGGA
Source organism: Tenacibaculum geojense (assembly GCF_042676005.1). Taxonomy (NCBI): domain Bacteria; kingdom Pseudomonadati; phylum Bacteroidota; class Flavobacteriia; order Flavobacteriales; family Flavobacteriaceae; genus Tenacibaculum; species Tenacibaculum geojense. Next base: position 21,984 of record NZ_JBHTJR010000037.1, read on the forward strand.
ATGACACTAAAGTTTGAGTTTAAATTAAAAGAAAGAATATAAAAAAGCCTTGCATGTGCAAGGCTTTCTTGTTTTATATAAGGTAGTTTAGCTTTTTTCAACTACTGATTTTTCTTTAGCAGGACCAGCATTTTTAGCAACAAATCCTTTAATTTTTAACATTTTTCTCTCTTGTTTTGCATTAGAGTAAATTGTAATTGCTTTAGAAAAACCACCTGGTCTTTTAGTATCATAAGAAACCTCAATTTGTCCTTTTTCACCTGGCATAATTGGTTTTTCAGGTTTTTTAGGTACAGTACAACCACAAGTTGATTTGATATCTTTAATGATTAATGGAGCATCTCCAACATTTGTAAATTCAAAAGTACGTTTACCTTCAGATCCTATAGCTACTTTACCGTAGTCAATAGTTTCAGTGTCAAACTTAAATTCTTGGGCAGATACTGTTAATGTAATAAAACAAACTGCGATAAATGATAAAATTGTTTTCATAATTATTTTAATAAATTGTTTATTAGGGGTTACCTTGTTACAAAAATACTATTTTTTTTAGTTTTAAAAAATCAACCACTATTTTTCCATACGTCATAGATAGTTGTATTTTTGCAAAACATATTTCAAAAATGATGCCAAAAATGAACATTCCATCTAAATACAACGCACAAGAAGTAGAAAATAAATGGTATGCGTATTGGATGAAGAACAACTACTTTCATTCAGAAGTAGATAATCGAGAGCCTTATACAATTGTAATACCACCACCAAACGTTACTGGTGTTTTACACATGGGGCATATGCTTAACAATACTATACAAGATGTATTAATACGTAGAGCACGTTTGCAAGGTAAAAATGCATGTTGGATACCTGGTACCGATCACGCGTCTATTGCTACGGAAGCTAAAGTAGTTGCTAAGCTTAAAGAACAAGGCATTCAGAAAAGCGATTTAACAAGAGAAGAATTTTTAAAACATGCTTTTCAATGGAAAGATGAATATGGTGGAATTATTCTTGATCAATTAAAAAAGTTAGGAGCTTCATGTGATTGGGAAAGAACAAAGTTCACTATGGATGACGATATGAGCGAAGCTGTAATTAAGGTTTTTGTTGATTTATATAATAAAGGACTTATTTACAGAGGTTACAGAATGGTTAATTGGGATCCTGAGGCTAAAACTACTTTGTCTGATGAAGAAGTAATTTATGAAGAGCGTCAAGGGAATTTATATTATTTACAATATGATATAGTTGATTCTGATGAAAAAGTTACCATTGCTACTACACGTCCAGAAACAATTTTAGGTGATTCTGCAATTTGTATCAATCCTAATGATGATCGTTTTACCCATTTAAAGGGTAAAAAAGCCATAGTTCCATTATGCAATAGAGAAATTCCTATCATTGAAGATGAATATGTTGACGTTGAGTTTGGTACAGGATGTTTAAAAGTAACACCTGCTCACGATGAAAATGATAAAGTTTTAGGAGATAAACACAATCTGGAAGTAATTGATATTTTTAATGAAGATGCTACATTAAATTCATTTGGATTACATTACCAAGGAAAAGATAGATTTGTTGTTCGTAAAGAAATCGCAAAAGAACTTGAAGAAAAAGGGTTCTTAATAAAAACCGAACAGCATACAAATAAAGTTGGTACTTCAGAAAGAACAAAAGCCGTTATTGAGCCAAGATTATCGGATCAATGGTTTTTAAAAATGGAAGATTTAGCAAAACCAGCATTAGAAGCTGTTTTAGGTGAAGGTAGAGATGTTAAATTGTATCCTAAGAAGTTTGAAAATACCTACCGTCACTGGATGGAAAATATTCGTGATTGGAATATTTCTCGACAATTATGGTGGGGACAACAAATTCCTGCTTTCTATTTTGGTGATGGTAAAGAAGATTTTGTTGTGGCTGAAACTAAAGAAGAAGCTTTAAAATTAGCGCAAGAAAAAACTGGAAACTCATCACTTTTGGCTTCTGATTTACGTCAAGATCCAGATGTTTTAGACACTTGGTTTTCTTCTTGGTTATGGCCAATGTCGGTTTTTGATGGAATCCGTAATCCTGAAAACGAAGAAATTAAGTATTACTATCCAACAAACGATTTAGTTACAGGTCCTGATATTTTATTTTTCTGGGTAGCTAGAATGATTATTGCTGGATATGAGTATAAAGATGCTCGTCCGTTCGAAAATGTTTATTTAACAGGTTTGGTACGTGATAAGCAACGAAGAAAAATGAGTAAATCGTTAGGTAATTCACCTGATGCTTTAAAATTAATAGAAGATTATAGTGCGGATGGAGTAAGAGTAGGGCTTTTATTAAGCTCAGCAGCTGGAAACGATTTATTGTTTGATGAAGCTCTTTGTCAGCAGGGTAAAGGGTTAGGAAACAAAGTATGGAGTGCATTTTATTTAACTACACTTTGGGAAACTTCTGATAAAATAGCGCAACCAGAAGCAAGTAAAATTGCCATCGAATGGTACAAAGCAAAGTTTCAAAAAACATTAGCTGAAGTAGAAGATCATTATACTAAATACCGTTTAAGTGATGCTTTAATGGCGATGTATAAATTGATTTATGATGATTTTTGTGGTTGGTTGCTAGAGATAGTTAAACCAGGGTATCAACAACCAATTGATCTTACTACGTATAACGAAGTAATTTCGATATTTGAAGATAACTTAAAGTTATTGCATCCCTTCATGCCATTTATTACTGAAGAAATATGGCAATTAATTGCTGATAGATCACCTGAAGAGGCGCTAATTATTGCAAAGTATCCAACTATAGTAGATAGTGACGAATCGTTAATAACTGCTTTTGACTTTGCTTCAGATGTTGTTTCTGGTATTAGAACAATTCGAAAAGAGAAAAATATATCTTTTAAAGAAACTATAGCGTTATCTGTAATTAATAATGAAGAAGTGTCTACTCAATTTGATGCCGTAATTAAAAAGTTAGGTAATGTATCTGAGTTAAATTATGTGACAGAAAAAGTAGAGGGTGCTTCTTCTTACAGAGTAAAGTCTAATGAGTACTTTGTGCCTATTTCGCTTGATAATATCGATGTAGAGGCTGAAATAACAAAGTTAAATGCTGAACTAAAAAGGGCAGAAGGCTTTTTAACAGGAGTTCAAAAGAAATTATCTAATGAGCGTTTTGTAAGTAATGCTCCAGAAAATGTAATTGCTTTAGAACGTAAAAAAGAAAGTGATACATTGGCTAAAATAGAAACAATTAAAGCAAGTTTAAAAGCTTTACAATAAAAAATAAAAAACTCAGCCAATTGGCTGAGTTTTTTATTTAATCTCTTTTAATAACATCTCCAGATCCAATTGCATTGGAATCTACATATTTTGGATTTCCTTTGTAATATACACTTCCAGAACCAACTACATTTGCTTTAATTTTAGTTTTAACAGAGGTTTGAATACTTCCAGAACCAGCAATGTTAGCTTTTAAGTTATCCGCAGTTAATTCATAAGCATGAATACTTCCAGAACCTGCTATAGAACATTTAAAATCATCGGTTGAACCAGATAGCTTTATACTTCCAGATCCGCCAATATTTCCTTTTATATTACTAGCAGTTACCATTGCTTCAATATCTCCAGATCCGCCGATAGAAAATGAAGCGTTTGAGGTTTTTATTTCTTTTTTAACAACTACATTTCCAGATCCGCCTAGTGAAACTGCGCTAATTTGCTCAAAAGGTACAGTTACAATTAATCTTCTTGTTGTTTTTATATTCGTATTATTTTTAAACTTAATTTTTAGTGTTTTACCATCTACCTCAGTAATAATATATGGTAAGATATTTTCTTCTCCTTCTAAATTTACTTGACCTTCTTTTCCGTCCACTAAATAAACATCAAAAGAGCCACCAACAGTAACGTTTTCAAAAGAGTCAATAGGTCTTTTTTCGTTAATAACATTTCCATTTCCTTTAATTTTTTCTCCGCCCCACCATTGTGAACAAGCGGTAAAACAAGTTAACAATACGGTTGATAGTACTAGTAGTTTTTTCATTTTTATAGTTTTTTAATTATTAGTTTTTATTGATACGCTTCCGTAGCTTGATTTTATATTTATGTTAGATGAAGTGTTTTTGTTTCCAAAACTACCTTCGTAGTATTTTTTAGTGGTTTTTTTTATGCTTTTGTATATTTCTACTTTATCATCTGGATAATTAAAACCACCATAACCAATATTAATTATGAAGTTAAAATTATTATCAGAAGGAGTTTCTATTTTAATTCCAGCATAACTACCATCTATGGTAACATCTTCAAACCCTTTTGCAAGATTTCTTACTTTGATACTACCGTAATCTGTATTAATTTTTAAGTTTTTGTATACAGTTCCTATTTTCATTCCCGCGTAATCTGAATTTCCAGTAATATTATCAGCTTCATTAATAGTAATACTTCCATAGTCACTATTAAAATCAATGTTTTTTGTTTTACCTACTTTTAAAGTGGTGTAATCTATATTTGATTTAATTTTTTCAGAAGAGCCAATTTCTAGTTTAGAGTAATCAGCATTAACAGTTCCTGACTTCATGTATTCAATTTCTGAATTTCCACAATAATCTAATTCTATACTGTTGTAGTTGTTTAATAATTTCTCAGCATAAATATTACCATAGTCACAATTTAAATTTGCTTTTCCTTCTAAAACATCTATTTCTATATTACCATATCTATTATTTAAATCTGCATTGTTAGTTTTTGGCATATTAACGTAATAGTTAATTTTATAACTTACGTTATTACTATTTCCCCACCATGACCAATTAGATTTTATACTTTCTATTCTTGTTCTGGCTTCTACTAAGCTATTATTGCCTTCAAAATCTATGGTAATACTGTTAAGTTTATCTTCAACCTTATCAACATCACCCCCGGTTACTTTAATTTTAACAGTAATATCAATTACATTTTTATCCCAAGTAGTAACATGAACATCACCATATTTATTACTTACAAAAAAAGTTGCATTACTACTTACTTTGTATTGTTTTTTTATGGTTTTAGTTTTTTCGTGCTTCTTTTTAGTGTTAGCTATTAAGCTAAAAGACATAAAAAATAGTAAGAGTGTGTATTTAAATAATTTCATTTTGAGGTTTGTTTTGTTTAACTAATTCTAATTGTGATAGCAAGGTTTCTAAAACGGAGAGCCTTTGCTGAAAATTATGAATCATGTTTTGGATTATAGGGCTTTTATTAGAAGTGTTATTGAGGTCTTTTTGTAATAGTTTATATTGATCTTCAAGTTCTTCAATTTCTTCAAGAGCATCCTCAATTATAATTTCGGTATCTAGGTTTCTAAATTTTTCAACCTGTTTTAATTCATTACTAATGGTAGTAACAAAAAAGTCTTGAGCTTCTGCCATTTTAGGAGAAACATCGGCTAGGTCATATTGTCTTTTTTGATGAGAACTTCCTAAGTAAAATCCTAAAAATAAAATAACAGCTGCGGCAACACTCATCCATTTATAAGAAATACTAAACTTCTTTTTAGGTTGCTTTAACTTTCTTAAAAAACGTGCTTCATGCCCACTGTGTGGTTCATGAATATCAAAATCAGAATTTGCAAAAAAGGTGTCAAAATTATCTTGCATATACTTTGTTGTTTTGTTGCTGAATTAATAATGCTTGTTTTAACTTTTTCTTAGCTCTAGAAACTGTAGTTCTTACATTTTCATTGGTATATTTTAATATTTGAGCAATTTCTTCATAATCATATCCTTCAATTAAATTTAGGGTTAAAACAATTCTATAATTATCTTTTAATGTATTTATAGTTTGTAAAACAGCAGTTGTATTAAATGCACTGTAGTTTATAGGTTCATCTGAAATGGTATTGTTGGCTACTACCTCAAGTTTTACTTCATCATATTTATTATTTTTTTTGAGTTGCGTAAGGCTTTTATTAATAACTATTCTTTTTAACCATGCGCCAAAGGCAACTTCACCTTTAAATGTGTTTATTTTTGTAAATGCAGTCAAAAAAGCTTCTTGCATAATATCTTCTGCTTCAAATTCATCATTTAGAATACGATAAGAAGTATTGTACATAGCTTTGTAATAACATTTGTACACTTCTAATTGTGCACCGTTATCATGCTTTCTACATTGATCGATTAGTTGGTTTATATGTTGATTTTGGTCTTTCAAAAAAATCAATTCTATACAAAAGACTTACAAGTTACTTATTTGTGACACTTTTTTTAAAATTATTATATTTTTTAATTAAAAATGCTAATTATTACTATGTAAATTACTGGTATTTAATTGTGTATAATGTTTAACAACTTTCATTTACAAGATTTTAAAATATCTATTATATTTGGCATAATGATTGAAAGGATTAAAGTAATAGAGTGTCCTCGGGATGCAATGCAAGGAATAAAAAGTCATTTTATTCCAACAGAATCTAAAATTAGATATATAAATTCATTATTAAAAGTTGGATTTGATACCATAGATTTTGGAAGTTTTGTATCACCAAAAGCAATACCTCAAATGAAAGACACAGCTGAAGTTTTAGCAGGTTTAGATTTGAGTTCAACAATTAGTAAATTATTAGCTATTGTTGCAAATGTTAGAGGAGCTAATGATGCTTGTCAGTTTGAAGAAATTGATTATTTAGGATATCCTTTTTCTATTTCTGAGAACTTTCAAATGAGAAATACGCATAAAACAATTGCTCAATCTGTAGAAACATTGCAAGAAATTTTGTCAATAGCTTACAGAAGTAATAAAGAGGTTGTAGCGTATTTATCAATGGGATTTGGAAATCCTTATGGAGATCCTTGGAATGTGGATATAGTAGGTGAGTGGACAGAAAAACTTGCATCTATGGGTGTAAAAATTGTATCTTTGTCAGATACCATAGGAAGCTCAACCCCAGAGGTAATAAGTTATTTGTTTTCTAATTTAATACCAAAATATCCAGCTATAGAGTTTGGAGCTCATTTACATACTACACCTACTACTTGGCATGAAAAAGTAGATAGTGCTTATAAAGCAGGGTGTAAACGTTTTGACGGTGCCATTAAAGGTTTTGGTGGTTGCCCAATGGCTAAAGACGATTTAACAGGTAATATGCCTACAGAAAAATTATTATCTTATTTTACAGCCAATAAAGTTGAAACTAACATTAAGCCAATGAGTTTTGAAAGCGCATATAATAAAGCATTAGAAGTATTTTATTAAAAGATGAAAATTAAAGTTCTTATAGCATTTTTATTAACCTCCTATTTTGGAAACCCTGATATTCCTGTTCCTAAAGATAAGAATATTGGTGAGTGGCAAATTAGGAACGGGGTGCTGTTGGAATATACTAAAACACCACAAACAGATTTAGCTCAGTATAATTGGAACATATTCTACACAATTTTTCCAAAAAAGATTACTCAGAAATACATTAAGCGTTTAGTATTATTTACTGACGGAGAAGATGAAAAAACAGGAGCTTTAGGTGCTCTTAATGAAAATAACAGCGAGTGGCAACTATTAATAGATGTTACAGACGTAAACTTTAAAAGTGAAAGTGGTGAGCGTAGAGCCCAATCTATATATACGTTAGTACATGAGTTTGGTCATTTAATTACGTTAAACAATACACAAATAAAACCATCTAGAAAAGCAAACCAACAACCTAATGAACCTTATATAACTATTGAAGGAGAGGCCTTAAAAAATAGTTACATTAATTTGTTTGTTTCTGAATTTTGGACTGGTAGTTTGTTAAGTGAATGGGATACTATTCAAAAAAAATACTGTTTTACAGAATCTAAAAGATGCTTTGAAAAACTGTATGGTTTATATCAAGAAAATTATACTGATTTTCTTACAGATTATGCAGCAGAGAGTCCTGAAGAGGATATAGCTGAAAGCTGGACAGCTTTTGTTCTTCATGATAAAATTGAAGACCCAGAAACTGTTGCAGAATTGAAAATGAACTTCTTTTATCAGTTTCCTGAGTTGGTTCAGTATCGTCAAATAATACGTAAAAACTTACGTAGATACATTTATGATTAAAATAAAAGTCTGATAACTTATTGAATATCAGTTTTTAGTTTTCTTATCTTATTTTTATTTAAAATAAATCCAAATAAATTTTGTCTACCTGTATTTCTTCAATACATTTGCTGAAAATTTATTAAAATTAAATCTAAATAAAAATGAAAAGAATAGTTCTTTCAATGTTAGCGATTTCTGCGTTCGTATTTACATCATGTTCAGAAGATAATGACGAAGCTGCTGTAATTACTGCTCCTGCAACGTATAGTTTTTCAAGAAACGGATCATCTACAGTAAGTTTCTCTGGTCAAACAACTCGTATTCAAATGGCAGAAGAATTAGTAAGTTCTTTTTCTGATAATACGGTAACACAAGAGCAATTAGAATCAATGTTTGCTCATGAAGAAGGCGGAGCAGACTTTGAGAATGCTGTATTAAATGCTTCATCAAAAAATATTATTAGTAAAACTGCTGCCTCTACAGATTATTTTTCTTCAAATACTACTGAAGCAACTGCAATTAAAGCAAAGTTTAACGGATGGATTGAAGGTCAAGTGACGGAAGTGTTTCCTAATTGGGAAACTAATGCAGAAGCTGGAGTTGCTGGTCAAATTCAAGAAAATGGTGGCGGAAGTATTCGTTATGTAAATGCTAAAGGTTTAGAATACAATCAAGCATTTGCTAAATCTTTAATAGGCGCTTTAATGGTTGATCAAATGTTAAACAATTATTTAAGTACAAGTGTTTTAGATGCTCAACCAAACGTTGAAGATAATGATAACGGTACTTTATCTGGTGATGCAAATTATACTACTATGGAACATAAATGGGATGAAGCTTATGGTTACTTATATGGTACAGAAGCAAACCCAGCAATTCCTGAGTTAGGAGCAGATAACTTTTTAAATAAATACTTAAGTAGAGTAGAAAATGATGAAGACTTTGCAGGAATTGCAAATGATATCTACGAAGCTTTTAAATTAGGTAGAGCTGCTATAGTTGCTAAAGATTATGATTTAAGAGATGAACAAGCTGCAATTATAAGAACAGCAATTTCAAAAGTTATTGCAATTAGAGCCGTGTATTACTTACAAGCTGGAAAAACAAATATCGCTAACAACGACTTAGGTAGTGCTTTTCATGATTTATCTGAAGGTTACGGATTTATTCAATCATTACGTTTTACCAGAGATACTACTACAGACACTTCTTATTTTACAGGAGCTGAAGTAGATGCTTTTTTAGCAGAATTAGAGGAAGGAAATGGTTTTTGGGATGTTTCTGCTGAAACGTTAGATAACATTTCTGCTCAAATAGCTACAAAATTTGGATTTACAGTTGAAGAAGCTCTTTAATTAAATCTATTCTAAATAAAAATAATTAATTAAAAAGTAGGTATAAATCATACCTACTTTTTATATTTGCAAGGATTTTATTTAGAATAAATAGAAATAATATGTTAAAAAAAATTTTTACTTTTTTTATAGCTGGACTGGCGCTTTATGCATGTTCTAGTGCTACAGAAGGAGGAGATGTAAACTCTGATAATTTTGACAGAGAACAATTATTAAGCAATTTAGCAAACAATATAATAGTGCCTGCTTTTAATGACTTTTCTTCAAAAATTAATTCGCTACAAACAGCAGCTACTACATTTACTACAACACCAAGTCAAGAAAATTTAACAGCATTACGTTCATCTTGGTTAAATGCCTATAAAACTTGGCAACACGTTGCTATGTTTGAAATTGGAAAAGCGGAAGAGTTACAGTTTGTAAATTTTATTAATATTTATCCGTTAACCGTTCAAGATGTAGAAAATAACATAAGTAGTGGTACATATGATTTAAATAGTGCAAACAATCATGATGCACAAGGTTTTGCTGCATTAGACTATTTAATTTATGGTGTAGCGGATACAGATGCTGCTATTTTAGCAAAATACACTACAGATGCCAATGCTGATAACTACAAAGCTTATATAACAGATGTTGTAGCTAAAATGCAAGAAGTTACAACGGCAATTAATAATGATTGGAACGGAAGTTATAAAAATTCATTTATTACAGCTTCAGGAAACACTGCATCAAGTTCTTTAAATAAGTTAGTAAACGATTTTATTTTCTATTATGAGAAAAGATTAAGAGCCAACAAAGTTGGTATTCCAGCAGGAATTTTTTCTACAAATTCTCAGCCTTTACCAGAAAAAGTAGAAGCTTTTTACAATCAAAATGTATCTAAAGAATTAGCTTTTGAAGCTTATAAAGCAGTAAAAAATGTATTTCAAGGTAAAGCTTATAATACATCTTCAACAGGAGAGAGTTTTAAAACATATTTAGTTAGCTTAAACCGTAACGATATTGTAACATCTATAGAAAATCAATTAGCTACAGCAGAAACTAAATTAAATAGTTTAAACAACAACTTTTATTCTCAAGTTAATACCAATAATGCATTAATGACAGAAACGTATGATGAGTTACAAAAACTTGTTGTATTATTTAAAGTTGACATGCTACAAGCTTTTGATATTAGCGTTGATTATGTAGATGCTGATGGTGACTAATTAACAATATAATTAATATAAAGCTGCTTTAAATAAGCAGCTTTTTTACTATAATAATGTCTGTTCAAGCCTATTTATCAAAACAAATTAACTCCGCATCTTTAGCGGTTTTTCGTGTTTTATTTGGTGTTATGATGCTATTAAGTATCATAAGGTTTTGGTATAACGGTTGGATTGATAAGCTTTACATTCAACCCAAATATTTCTTTTCATTTTATGGTTTTGAATGGGCAAAACCTTTAGGTAATTATACGTACTTGCTTTTTGCTTTTTGTGGTTTGTCTGCTTTATTAATAGCTATAGGATTTAAATACAGAACGGCAATTATCTGTTTTTTCTTAAGCTTTACGTATATAGAGTTAATGGATAAAACAACGTATTTAAATCATTACTACTTTGTTAGTATTGTTAGTTTTGTTCTGATTTTTTTACCTGCAAATGTTCGTTTTTCTGTAGATGCATTTATTTCAAAAAAAGAATATAAATACATTCCTAAATGGACATTAGATACTATTAAATTACTGCTAGGTATTGTTTATTTTTATGCAGGGCTTGCAAAATTAAATTCAGATTGGTTGTTTAGAGCAATGCCATTAAAAATATGGTTGCCTTCTAAATATGATTTACCACTTGTTGGTGGAAATTTAATGCAACAAGAATGGTTTCATTACTTAATGAGTTGGAGTGGTGCAGCATATGATTTAACTATTCCGTTTTTGCTACTTTACAAAAGAACACGATTATTAGCTTTTGTTTTGGTAGTGTTTTTTCACGTATTTACCAGAGTACTTTTTCCTATTGGAATGTTTCCTTATATCATGATTGTATCTACTCTTATCTTTTTTGATACCTCTTTGCATGAAAAAATTATTAATAAGATTTCCTCAATATTTAAATTCAAAACAACAGAAACTACATCTAAATATAAGTACAGAAATAACATAGTATCTACTATAATTGCAGTATTTTTGGCAATTCAAATTTTATTGCCATGGCGTTATTTAGCATATCCTGGAGAATTGTTTTGGACAGAGGAAGGGTTCCGATTTTCATGGAGGGTTATGTTAATGGAAAAGGCTGGTTATACGAATTTTAAAATTGTAAATAAAGAGACAAATCAAGGTTTTAGCGTAAATAATAGCGAATTTTTAACCTCTTTTCAAGAAAAACAAATGAGTTTTCAGCCAGATTTTATTTTGGAATTTGCTCATTTCTTAGGAGATTATTACCAAAGTAAAGGAATTAAAAATATTGCCGTTTATGTAGATAGTTACGTGGCTCTTAATGGGAGAATGAGCACACGTTTTATTAAACCAGATGTAGATTTATACCAACAAAAAGAAAGTTTTAAACATAAAGATTGGATTTTACCTTTTACAAATGAAATTAAAATTAAAGGATTATAGTTTTTTTGCTATTTTATTGATTTATACCACACTAATCAATGCTCAAACTAAAATTAACGGAAAAGTAACTTCCGAATTAAACAAACCTTTACAAAAAGTAGAAGTTTTTGATGCTTCTGGTAATGTGTTAGCAATTACAAATGCAAACGGTTATTATCAATTTACCACTAAAAAAGAACAATTTAGTTTACTGTTTTATTTAGATGATTATGAGTTACAACAAGTATTAGTTACTCCAAAAACAACAACGTACAACATTGTATTAAACTCATTTTCTGAAAAACTATCAGAAGTTGAAATTAAAGCACAAAAAAGAAGAGTTTTTGAACTTAAAAGACTTAAAGATGTAGAAGAAACAGCTATTTATGCAGGAAAAAAAACAGAAGTAGTTTTAGTAAGTCAATCTACAGCAGCGTTAGCATCTAATAATGCTCGTCAAATTTACAGTCAAGTTGTTGGACTTAATATTTTTCAAAATGACGATGCTGGTTTACAGTTAAACATTGGAGGTAGAGGTTTAGATCCAAACAGAACATCAAATTTTAATACACGTCAAAATGGTTATGATATTAGTGCTGATGTTTTAGGTTATCCAGAAAGTTATTACTCGCCACCGGCAGAAGCTTTATCTGAAATACAAATTGTAAGAGGTGCGGCATCTTTACAATATGGAACTCAATTTGGAGGACTTGTTAATTTTATAATGAAAAAGCCAAATCCTAATAAATCATTAGAAATAATAACACGTTCTACTATTGGTAGTTATAACCTTTACACTAATTTCACAAGTATAAGCGGTACTTCAAATAAATTAAGTTATTACGGATATTACAATTACAAGCAAGGAGATGGTTTTAGACCAAACTCTGAATTTAGTTCTAAAAATGCTTTTGCACACTTAGGATTTGAAATATCAGAAAAAACCAACGCTGAGTTAGAGTTAACCTACTTAACATATTTGGCACAGCAAGCAGGCGGTTTAACCGATGCTATGTTTGAAGAAAATCCATATCAAAGTAATAGAGTAAGAAATTGGTTTCAAATAGATTGGTTGCTTTATAATTTTAAATTATCGCATCAGTTTTCTGAAAATACTAATTTTACTTTTAATTTCTTTGGTTTGGATGCTTCTAGAAAAGCTTTAGGATTTAGAACAAACAGAGTTAATCAAATAGATACTGGTAATGAAAGAGATTTGATAACCGGAGATTTTAAAAACTTTGGATTTGAAGCAAGATTATTAGATAAATATTCAATTTTTAATAAAAATGCTACTTTTTTAATTGGTACAAAATATTACAATGCTGAAAACTCATCCATTCAAGGTCCAGGTAGTAACGGGAGTGATGCTGATTTTAATTCAGCTATAGATGATTATCCAAATTATGGATCACAATCAAACTATAAAAACCCTAATCAAAACATAGCTGTTTTTGGAGAAAATATATTTTATCTGAATGATAAACTATCTATAACACCAGGAGTTCGTTTTGAATATATTAAAACGGGTAGTGATGGATTTTTTAAAAGAATAAACACAGATGGTGCAGGTAATGTAATTTTAAATGAAACAATAGCTAGTAACGAATCTAATGAGCGATCTTTTGTGTTATTTGGTTTAGGTACTAGCTATAAATCTAGTAAGTTTTTAGAGGTTTATGGTAATATATCTCAAAACTACCGTTCTGTTACTTTTTCAGACTTAAACATTGTTAACCCATCATTTATTATAAATCCTAATATTACAGATGAGAAAGGCTATACTGCAGATATTGGAGTACGAGGTAATTATGATAAATTAGTTTCTTATGATGTTGGTTTATTTGCTCTTTTTTACAATAATAGAATTGGTTTAATTACAAAAGGTCAATCTGACGGAAATACAAAACAAGAAAGAGGAAATGTTGGTGATGCACGAATTTTAGGGATAGAGAGTTTATTTGATGTTAACTTAAAACAATTATTTAAGTTTAATAATGATGTTAGCTTTAATTTTTTTATAAATACATCATTTATAAATTCAAAATATACTAGTTCAAGAGAAAATGGTGTACAAAATAATAGGGTAGAATTTGTTCCAGACTTAAACTTAAAAACAGGCGTTAAATTTGGATATAAAAACTTTCTTTCTAGCTTACAATATACCTATTTATCAGAACAGTTTACAGATGCATCAAATTCAGTTTTACCTAGTTTAAGCGGTGTAAACGGATTAATACCAGCATACAATGTTTTAGATTTATCTTTATCTTATAAATACAAGTATTTTAAATTAGAAACAGGTATTAATAACTTATTAAATGAAAAATACTTTACTAGAAGAGCAACGGGGTATCCTGGACCAGGAATTATTCCATCTGCTCCAAGAAATTGGTATACAACTTTACAAATAAAAATTTAGAATAATTCTAAATAAAAACCATTCAAAAACCTGTTACAACAACAGGTTTTTTTTATCGTAAATTTATAACAAAGAACGAGTTATGATGAAATCGGTAAATATTGAAGAAAAATTAGTTCACGCTAGACAAAAGTCTTTACACTCAGAAAATATATTAAGTTGGGTATCCCAAGTTTTTAATGAAATTGATGTAGAAAGAAATAAAACGTTACAAAAGTTAAAAAATAATAGTACATCAATTACCAATAAGTTTGATATAGATAAAGTAGAAGCAAACAAAATTTATCACATTAGTCAGATAAAGAAGGTATGTGTTGATTACAGATTACGTTTTCTAGAGACTAAATTTTTTAAAGGTGATTACCCCGCAGAAGCAATTACAAAAATTAAAGAATTAGAAAGAAAACATAATATTAAGTTAAATGGATTTAAAATTATTGCTCCATCTGTTTTATTCAGGTTAAAAAAAGCAGATGATCCAATTTTATTGGCACCAATGGGGAATGATTATTATTATCTAATTCATAAATGGGGTAATGATCTTCATCCGTTACGTAAATTGTTATTTTGGCCAATTAAAAATGTTGGAAATTTACTATTTAGTTTTCTACTATTAAGTATTGGTTTAACGGTGTTAACCAATAATTTTATTTTTAATAATCAAGTTAGTTTACCTTATACAATCATGTTATTTATGTTTTATTTTAAAGGTGTGGTTGGTTTAACTTTATTTTACGGTATTGCCTTAGGTAAAAATTTTAATGAAAATATATGGCAAAGTAAATACGACAAAGTTTGTTAGTTTTTTAGTTGATTAGTAATACTTTTTTCAAAAACAATTAGTTAAGGTTTTTTGTTATTAGTAGGGTGGGAGTTAGCGTATGTTAACAATCCCACCTTTTCTTTTATAATTCATTTTTTATTGTATTTTTATAATCATAACCAAATAAATTTTAAAAACTATGGCATCTATTACAATAGGAGCAAACCCAGTGTTAACTAATTTAAACACTACAGTAGATTACAACCCAGAATCAAATTATCCTGCAGTAACTGTTTTTAGTAACGGTAACAACAATTACTCAGTTTATGCTTTATGTTATATCCCAACAGGAGCTTTAATATCTAAATCTGTTGCAGAATTTTGTCAAGGAAACTATTCAGGATATACTCCAACTCAGGCAATTCCATTAGTTGGAGATGTAAATAATGCTACAGTTGTTTTAGCTAACTTTGAAGATATTAAATCAGCAGGTCTTGTTCAGTCTACAAATACTAAGTTTTCAACTCGTTCTTTTGCAGTTTGTTATGATTTTGAAGCTCAAGGATCATCTTCTTATGAATGCAATGTGTATGCTTTAGAGTTTAATTATACAGTTGAAGACGGAAGTGATTATGAAGTATTATTTTTAGCTCAAGGTGACTTAGATCCAGATTTGAGTCGTGGAACTGTAAGTTCACCAGCAACTCCACCTCCTCCAACTTTATAAAAATGAACTTTGTGAAAAAAGTTATTATACTTATTGGTTTTTTCTTTAGTCTTTCTGTCTTATCGCAAAATAAAAATTTTTTACAAAAAAAAGGAGATTCAATTTGCTCTAATACTAAAGAAGTAACTTTTTGTAAGGCTATTGATTTCTACAGAAACGGCCAATATGATTCGTGTTACGCATATAGTAATAAGGCAATAACACTATCAAAAAATACAACTGAAAAAGATTTTTTCAGTTGTATTTTAGGTTACAGTGCTTTTGTAAAAGGGCTGAATAAGAAATCCTTATCAAGTATTCTTGATATTTCTGAAGATAAAGACTACAGGCAAACTAAAAACTATTTGTTGGGTAATATCTATCTTCGTTTAGGTAAATATGAAGAAGCTATTGAAGCAATACAAAATTGGTTGTTAAATAGTTCTACAGCTAGTGTAGCAATAAAAAAAGTTATGTTTCATAATCTGGCTGTTTCTTATATGCACATTAAAAAATATAAATTAGCTAAAAAATTTTTTGATAAAGAATTTCAACTTTTAAACCTAAAAGATACTTCGGCAATAATTAAAGCTAAAATGGATTTAGCTAATGTGTATTATGAACAGTATTTAGATGATGAAGCCATCCCATTATTTAAAGAAGCATATGACTTATCTGTTACTTTTACAGATATAGAAATGAAACATAATGCTTCAAAAAATATGGCTATAATAGAAAAAAACAGAAAGAATTTTGAGAAGAGTGTTAAGTATTTTAATGAATATGTGAAATGGAAAGACTCTATTTGGAATCGTGATCGAATTATTGAGTTAGCGGATAAAGATAAAGAAGTAGCTGTAGCTCAAAAAGATAAAGAAATAGCAATACAAGAAGCTGAAATAAAGCAAAAAGAAGCAGTTCAACGCGGATTGCTTTTTGGAGCTTCTGGTTTATTATTGTTTATAGCTGGCTTAGGCTTTTTTTATAGGAAATTAAAAAAGCAAAATGCTATTATTTCTAAACAAAAAGAAGATTTAAATGTAGCTAATAAAACAAAAGATTATTTGTTTTCTGTGGTTTCACATGATTTACGTTCACCAATAAATACAATTAAACGCCAACATTTAAAGTTACAAAAGCAATTAAAAAATAAAGAATATGATGCTGTTTTTGAAACAAATAATACAGCAATTGCTTTAACAGAAAGTACCAGTCATTTATTAAATAACGTATTGCATTGGTCTTTAGATCAAAACAATCAAATGAGTTTTAATAAAGATGTTTATCCATTAAAACCATTGATTGAACAAAGCGTTTTTGATTTTGAGCATATTGCGGAAGCTAAAAATATTGAGTTAACCACAAATTTAGATTCTTCATTATTAATTAAGGTAGATAAAGAATCTTTAAAAATAGTGTTACGTAATTTATTAGACAACGCTTTAAAATATACACCAGAAGAAGGGAAAATAGGTGTTAAAACATTTCTAAACAACGAGAATTGTATCATAGAAATTCAAGATACTGGACAAGGTATTTCTGATGAGCAATTAACTAAAATTAAAGATTTAGAAGATTTAACTATTGATAAAATAAATAGATCAGAAGGTGTAGGTTTGGGTATGCTATTATGCCAAACATTAATTAAAAAGAACCACGGAAAATTAATTATTAATAGTAAAATAGGACAGGGAACTTCTATACAAATAGTATTACAAACAGTAAAAGAGTAGTAAAATGAAGAATTTACAATTACTATTGCTAGAAGATTTAGAAGAAGAAGCTTTAGAATTATCCTCTTTTTTAGAAGATAATGACTATGATGTGTCTCATGCAAAAAACATTGAAGAGGCAGAATCATTAATAAAAAATCGTTTTTTTGATGTAATTATACTTGACATCATGATTAACGGTAAACCCGAAGGAATAGCACTTGCGCAGCGATTAAATAAACAAGGTATAGACGTACCTTTTTTATTTTTAACAAGCATGCAAGGAAAAGAAGTTTTTGATGAGGCCAAACTAACAAACCCATTAGTTTATTTATTAAAACCATACAATAAATTAGAACTGTTGTTTTCATTAGAGTTGGCTATAGAATCTTGTTACCAACAAAATAATAGTATTAGTTTAGCATCAGAAAATGCTGTGCTAAGTCCTTCGTATTTGTTTATTAAAAAGAAAAGAAGTGTAGTTAAAGTAGATGTAGCTTCTATTAACTACATTGAAGTAAAAGAAAAGTATTGTAGTTTACAATGTGATTCTGGTAATTACCTTATAAAATTATCATTAACAAAGTTAAAGGCAATGTTATCTAATCCAGATTTTAAACAGGTTCACAGAAATTTTTTAGTGAACGTTAAAAAGATTAAAGAAATATATTTTGAAGATAATCTTATAATTTTAGAAAACGGAGATAGAATTTCTTTTAGCGAACGTTACAAAAATGCATTTATTAAAGATAATACAATTTTTAGATAATATGAATAATAAAATCGAAAGTTTCACAACTTTCGATTTTTTGATTATAGCACTTTTTGAAATAGCTTTAATACAAAAATAAGTCCGTTTTCTATATTTAAAATAGCTTTAGCCTTTTCATTATTAGTTGCGGTCACATCGTAGATTAATTTTAATGTTTTAATTAAGTTTTGATGTGTTATTTTACTTTCGGTAATAATTTTTTTTAAGTCTTTAAAATTAAAGTTAGTACAGCTAGCAATTTCCTTTGTAAATTGATCTTCGTTTAAAAAAGTAGCTTTTAAGGCTAAGTCATTCCAGTCAATTGTATTCATAGTTTAGCTTTTTTTTAAAGGATAAGAGGCTGATGTGATTTATTCCATCAAGCCTCTTTTCCATCTTATAAATCCCCATTGTTGATTAAAATCCCCTCAAATCTTAATCTGTTATAAAATTACTTATAACTTAAGGCTTTATTTAGAAAAATGCCATGAGTGTTTAATTATAGAGCATAAGCGTATAATGGTTAAAGCCCCAAATAAAAAAGAGTCATTTCTTAAATAAAAAATGACTCTTCATTAATAGCTTTTAAAGCTAAGTTTGGTTAGTTTTCTGCAGTTACAGGTACATCTTTAATATGTTGGTTTCCATAAGTAAATCCACCAGTCCCATTCCAGCTATTATCAATATCCAAATAAGCAGAAAACTTTTGTAAGTAACTACCAATTGCTGGAGGTGGAACAGAAACCACATATTCACCTTCTAAATTCACTATTTTGGTAACATTTCCATAGCCAGTGTGTCTAATAGTTCCATTAACTTTTACTTCAATAGGTTTTGCATCAATAGCTTGTGTAATTTCTACTAAGCCAGTTGCTGTTCCGGAAGCAGCGTTAACCACCAATGAAAAATGAGCTATTGGTGCTCCAGGCATTCCAACATTTCCGATTGTTCCTTTTGCTAAATAAGCAGAAGCTAATAACGATTTTTTTTCTTCTAAAGTTTGCATAATAAATAAGTTTTAAGTTAGACTAATTTTTTAGATACTTCTCATATCCGATATAAAGTTACTAGCTTATTGGCTTGTTTATTAGCATAAAACCATGAGCGTAAGAAATTAAAGTATAAGTGATTAATCTTGTTAAGATAGATTAACACTTAGTTAAACTGCTAATAAATAATTTTACAGTATATTTGCATGCAATTAATTAACAACACAACAATTGATTGCAATATGAAGGCCCACGATTCAAAATTTGTAGGTGAAGGATTAACATATGATGATGTATTATTAGTTCCTGCCTATTCAGAAGTACTACCCAGAGAGGTTAATATTCAAACTAAATTTACCAAAAACATCACTATCAACGTTCCAATAGTATCAGCAGCTATGGATACCGTTACAGAAAGTGCTATGGCTATTGCTATTGCAAGAGAAGGTGGTATTGGTGTTTTACATAAAAACATGACTATTGCACAACAAGCTTTAGAGGTTAGAAAGGTAAAACGTGCCGAAAGTGGTATGATTATAGATCCAATTACTTTACCATTAACAGCTATTGTTGCTGATGCAAAAAATGCAATGAAAGAGCATAGTATTGGTGGTATTCCAGTAGTTAGTGACGATCATAAATTAGTGGGTATTGTTACGAATAGAGATTTACGTTTTGAAAAAAATAACGAAAGACCTATTACAGAAGTAATGACTTCAGAAAATTTAATCACAGTAGAAACAGGAACATCATTAACTGATGCTGAGATTATTTTACAAGAAAATAAAATTGAAAAGTTACCAGTAGTTGATGATAATGATAAACTGGTAGGTTTAATTACTTTTAGAGATATTACAAAGCTAACTCAAAAGCCTATTGCTAATAAAGATAAATTCGGAAGACTTCGTGTTGCTGCTGCACTAGGCGTTACAGGTGACGCAGTAGAAAGAGCAGAAGCATTAGTAAAAGCTGGGGTAGATGCAGTTATTATAGATACTGCCCACGGCCACACAAAGGGAGTAGTTTCTGTTTTAAAAGAAGTTAAAGCTAAATTTCCAGAATTAGATGTAGTGGTAGGTAACATTGCCACACCTGAAGCTGCAAAATACCTAGTAGAAGCAGGAGCAGATGCGGTTAAAGTTGGAATTGGTCCAGGATCTATATGTACAACAAGAGTTGTAGCAGGTGTTGGTTTTCCACAATTTTCAGCTGTATTAGAAGTAGCAGCAGCAATAAAAGGTACTGGAGTTCCTGTAATTGCTGATGGAGGTATACGTTATACAGGTGATATTCCTAAAGCAATAGCTGCAGGAGCGGATTGTGTAATGTTAGGATCTTTATTAGCAGGAACAAAAGAAAGTCCTGGAGAAACTATTATATACGAAGGAAGAAAGTTTAAATCTTATCGAGGAATGGGATCAGTAGAAGCCATGAAAAAAGGATCTAAAGATCGTTATTTCCAAGATGTTGAAGATGATATTAAAAAGTTAGTACCCGAAGGAATTGTAGGAAGAGTTCCTTATAAAGGAGAATTACAAGAAAGTATACATCAGTTTGTTGGAGGTTTACGTGCCGGAATGGGATATTGCGGTGCTAAAGACGTTGAAACTCTTAAAAACAATGGTAAGTTTGTAAGAATTACAGCAAGCGGAATTAATGAAAGCCACCCTCATGATGTAGCAATAACCAAAGAAGCACCAAATTATAGTAGAAGATAATTTGCTGTAAATAAATCATTTAAAAACTCTGTTAATAACTATGTTAACAGAGTTTTTTATTTTTTAATGTGAAATGTTATTTTAGCTAACACTTCAAAACTCACTCACAATTTATGGCTCAAGAAACACAATATACCGAAGACAATATACGCTCGCTCGATTGGAAAGAACATATTAGAATGCGACCTGGGATGTATATTGGTAAATTAGGTGATGGTTCTTCACCTGATGATGGAATATATATATTAGTAAAAGAAGTTATAGATAACTCTATTGATGAGTTTGTAATGGGAGGTGGAAAAACCATCGAAGTTTCTGTGCAAGGAAATAAAGTTATTGTTAGAGATTACGGTAGAGGAATACCATTAGGTAAAGTAGTAGATGTAGTTTCTAAAATGAACACAGGTGGTAAATATGATTCTAAAGCCTTTAAAAAATCGGTAGGATTAAATGGAGTTGGTACCAAAGCGGTAAACGCGTTGTCAACTTATTTTAGAGTAGAATCTACACGTGATGGTAAATCAGCTTCTGCAGAATTTGAAAAAGGTAACTTAACCAATCAAGAGACTTTAGAAGAAACTTCTCGCAGAAAAGGAACCAAAGTTACTTTTATTGCTGATGAAACCATTTTTAAGAATTATAAATACCGTCCCGAGTATATTACCAAGCTTCTAAAAAATTATGTGTATTTAAATCCAGGTTTAACCATAGTTTTTAATGGAGAAAAGTTTTATTCTGAACATGGATTAAAAGATTTATTGGAAGATAATAACAATGTTGATGACATGTTATACCCAATAATTCATTTACGAGGCGATGATATAGAAATTGCTTTAACACATAGTAAAACTCAATATTCAGAAGAATATCACTCATTTGTGAATGGTCAAAACACATCACAGGGAGGTACACACTTGAGTGCTTTTAGAGAAGCAGTTGTTAAAACCGTAAGAGAGTTTTATGGAAAAAGTTTTGATGCTTCAGATGTTAGAAAATCAATTGTAGGAGCTATCTCTATTAAGGTAATGGAGCCTGTATTTGAAAGTCAAACTAAAACAAAGTTAGGTTCTACAGATATGGGTGGAGATTTACCTACTGTAAGAACTTATATTAACGATTTTGTAAAAACGCAATTAGATAATTATTTACATAAAAATACGGAGACTGCAGATAAGCTTCAGAAAAAAATATTGCAGGCAGAGAAAGAACGTAAAGAATTATCTGGAATAAGAAAATTAGCTAGAGACAGAGCTAAAAAAGCTAGTTTACATAACAAGAAATTACGCGATTGTAGAATTCATTTTGGAGATACCAAAAAAGAAGGATATTTAGATACTACTTTATTTATTACCGAGGGAGACTCTGCATCAGGATCAATTACAAAGTCAAGAAATGTAAACACGCAAGCAGTATTCAGTTTAAAAGGAAAACCATTAAATTCTTACGGTTTGTCTAAAAAAATTGTTTACGAAAATGAAGAGTTTAACTTATTACAAGCTGCATTAAATATTGAAGATAGTTTAGAAGATTTAAGGTACAATAATATTGTAATAGCTACCGATGCTGATGTTGACGGTATGCATATTAGGTTGTTGTTAATTACATTCTTCTTACAGTTTTTTCCTGAAGTTATTAAAGAAGGACATTTGTATATTTTAGAAACACCATTATTTAGAGTAAGAAATAAAAAAGAAACTATTTATTGTTATTCTGAAGAAGAGAAACAAGCAGCTATTGAAAAGCTAAGAGGAAAACCAGAAATAACTCGATTTAAAGGGCTTGGGGAGATTTCTCCAAATGAGTTTGTTCATTTTATAGGAGATGATATGCGTTTAGACCCGGTAATGTTAGATAAAGATATGTCTATAGAACAAATGTTACAGTTTTATATGGGTAAAAATACACCAGACAGGCAAAAATTTATCATTAATAACCTTAAAGTAGAGTTAGATTTAATTGCTACTGAAGATAAATAATCAATACTATTTGCTATCAATTAATATTAATTAAGAAACATCTTAATGGAAGAAAACAACAATTACGAACACGAAGAAGAGTTAAATAACGAGCATCAAGAAGCCGCTGAAAGTATTACCAAAGTTACAGGTATGTACAAAGAGTGGTTTTTAGATTATGCCTCGTATGTAATTCTAGAACGTGCAGTTCCATCTATAGAAGACGGTTTTAAACCTGTACAACGTCGTATCATGCATTCTATGAAAGATTTAGATGATGGACGATATAACAAGGTAGCAAACATTGTTGGTCATACCATGCAATACCATCCACACGGTGATGCTTCTATTGGAGATGCAATGGTACAAATGGGGCAAAAAGAGTTATTGATAGATATGCAAGGTAACTGGGGTAATGTTTTAACTGGTGACCGTGCAGCAGCTTCTCGTTATATAGAAGCACGTTTGTCTAAATTTGCCTTAGATGTTGTTTTTAATGCCAAAACAACAGAATGGCAATTGTCTTATGATGGTAGAAAGAAAGAACCAGTTAACCTGCCAGTAAAGTTTCCGTTACTATTAGCGCAAGGAGCAGAAGGTATTGCAGTAGGATTATCTACTAAAATTTTACCTCATAATTTTGTAGAATTAATAGATGCTTCTATAAAATATTTGAAAGGTAGAAGCTTTACAATTGTACCTGATTTTATTACAGGGGGAATTGCAGATGTTACCAATTATAATGATGGTAAAAGAGGAGGTAAAGTTAGAGTTCGAGCCAAAATATCTGCTTTAGATAAAAAAACATTAGTAATTACAGAAATACCGTTTGGTACAACTACAACTAGTTTAATTGACAGTATTTTAAAAGCTAATGATAAAGGAAAAATTAAAATCAAACGTATTGAAGATAATACTGCTGCTAATGTAGAGATTTTAGTGCATCTGCCAACTAATGTTTCTCCAGATAAAACTATTGATGCTTTATATGCTTTTACTAGTTGTGAAAATTCAATTTCACCATTATGTTGTGTAATTGAAGATAATAAGCCTCACTTTATAGGAGTAACAGAAGTGTTAAAAAAATCTACAGATTTTACTGTTGAGCTTCTAAAAAGTGAATTAGAAATACAGTTAAATGAGTTAGAAGAACAATGGCATTTTTCTTCTTTAGAAAGAATATTTATTGAAAATAGAATTTATCGTGACATTGAAGAGGTTGAAACTTGGGAAGGTGTAATTAAAGCTATTGATGAAGGTTTAAAACCTCATACAAAACATTTAAAACGCGAAGTTACTGAAGAAGATATCGTTCGTTTAACCGAAATCAGAATTAAAAAAATATCAAAATTTGATATTGATAAAGCAAAACAGTTTATAGAAAGTTTAGAAGAAAAAATAGCAGAAGTAAAACATCATCTAGATAATTTAATAACCTATGCTATTGATTACTTTAAAGAACTAAAAACTAAATACGGAAAAGGAAAAGAACGTAAAACAGAAATAAGAATCTTTGATGACATTGTAGCTACTAAAGTAGTGATGAGAAACTCTAAACTTTACGTTAATAGGGAAGAAGGTTTTATTGGTACTTCTTTAAAGAAAGATGAGTTTGTTTGTGATTGTGCTGATATTGATGATATTATTGTTTTTAGAGACAATGGTAGCATGATGGTTACAAAAGTAGATTCTAAAACTTTTGTAGGTAAAGGAATTATTCATGTAGCTGTTTTTAAGAAAAAAGACAAACGTTCAGTTTACAATATGATTTATAAAGATGGAACTAAAGGGCCATCATACATGAAACGTTTTAATGTAACCTCTGTAACAAGAGATAAAGAGTACAATTTAGCAAACGATAACGATAAATCTAAGGTATTATACTTCACAGCCAATCCTAATGGCGAGGCTGAAGTTGTTACCATATTATTACGTTCTGTAGGTAGTATTAAAAAGCTTAAATGGGATATTGATTTTGCTGATTTAGCTATTAAAGGACGTTCTGTTAGAGGTAATTTAGTATCAAAACATCCTATTAAAAAAATAGAATTCAAAGAAGCAGGAGTGTCCACACTAAAGCCAAGAAAAATTTGGTTTGATGAAACGGTTCAACGCTTAAATGTAGATCAAAGAGGTGAGTTGTTAGGAGAATTTAAAGCAGAAGATAAAATACTAATAGCAACACAATCGGGTAAAATAAAGGCTGTAGCACCTAATTTAGAAATGCACTTTGATAATGATATGATTGTCTTAGAAAAGTGGAACCCTAAAAAACCTATTTCAGCAGTTTATTTTGATGGTAATAAAGAACGTTATTTTGTGAAACGTTTTTTAATAGAAACACCAGATAAAGAAGAAATTTTTATATCCGAGCATGAAAAAAGTCAGTTAGAAATTGTAGCTACGGACTTTAGACCAATAGCTGAGGTAGTATTTTCAAAAAGAAGTTTAGAAAAAATTACGTTAAACTTTGAAGAGTTTATAGCTGTTAAAGGAATTAAAGCATTAGGAAATCAGTTAACTACTGATAAAATTAGGCAAATAAACTTACTAGATTCATTGCCTTATGAAGAGGAGGTAGAAGAACCTGTAGAAGAAATTGAGGTAACTGAAGAAGAAGTGTTAGATACGGAACTCGAGTTGGCTATTGAAGAACAACCTAAGAAAGAATTTGATACTGTTAAAGAAGATAAAGCCAATAAAGCACTTCAAAATGCTTTAAAAAAGAAAAAGGAAAATAGAAAAGATGATGATCAAACATCATTGTTTTAATTAGATGAATACAACCTTAGAAAATATTTTTTCACCATCAAACAAACCACTAGATATACTGCTTTATATTCTAGTGGTTGTAGTTTTGGCATGGGTTGTTTCTAGAGCTGCTCGTTTTATAATTTTACAAATTATCTCACGTAAAAAAGATAGATATGGTAGAACTAGTATTCAGTTTTTACGTAACTCTGTAAGTTTTGTAGTTGGTTTTATAGCTTTTGTTTTTATAGTGTATAGCATCCCACTATTTAGAAATAAAGCAAATTTAATTTTCTCTGGAGCCGGAATTTTAGCAGCTATTATTGGTTTTGCTGCACAAGCAGCCTTATCTAATTTAATTGCGGGAGCATTTATTGTAATTTTTAAACCCTTTAGGGTAGGAGACTATATTAAATTAGATGATTCTAGAGTTGGTATTGTTGAAGATATTACGTTGAGACATACCGTTATTAATAATTTTGAAAATAAGAGGTTAATTATACCCAATTCGGTAATTAGTACAGATTCTATTTTAAATCATACTATTGAAGATTCTCATATTTTAAGTTTTAATAATTTTAAAATAGGTTTAAAAGCAAATATAGATTTAGCGAGAAGAATTATACAAGAAGAGGCGCTTAAACTGCCAAATGTAATGGATAATAGAACTCCAGAAGAAGTATTGGTAGATAAGCCTCAAATAGAGGTAAGAGTAATTGATGTACATGAAAATCACATTCATATGCGTGCTTATGTATGGATAAATGAACCTTTTTTAGAATTTAAAACTAAATGTGATTTAAAAGAATTGGTACATAAACGCTTCGTTTCGGAAGGAGTTCATTTACCAATTCCTATTACTGAAGTAATTAAAGCAGAATAATTATTCTGCTAATAACTTCTCTATTAAATTCTTGAAGTTTGAGGTGAATTCATAATATTTTTCTCCAGTTGCAGGCCCATTAAATCCTGTATGTATTTTTCTTACTTTTCCTTTTTTGTCAATAATTACAGTAGTAGGGTAAGATAAAACCTTGTCTAACATTGGTAATTTTTCTTGAGCCATTAGTTTATCTGAAGATCCATATTGAGCTAAAAGTATTGGATATTCAATACCAGTTCCTTCTTTTAACCTCTTTATAGCTTCAAAAGCTTCATCAGGAGTTTTAGCTACTTCAAATGCTAGTCCTACAAAAGCAAGGTCTTTATTTTTGTAATTTCTGTAAAAATCAGAATAATACCTACTTTCATCTAAACAATTAGGGCACCAACTACCCATTATTTGAACTACAACCACTTTGTTTTTAAAATTTTCATCATCTAACGAGATCATTTTTCCTTTTTCATTAGGAAAACTAAATGTAAATCGTTGGTCTTTATTTTTTAAAGATGTTAATGTATCAGGATCAGGTAATTCATAATTATCATTCTTTTTAGCTACAAATGGCTCTTTCCAATGGTTTCCTGAATAAAATGTACCTGTTAAAGTACTGTCTGTTACCTTTGCTTCAAATAAAAATGCATGAGCACCGTCAAAAGTAGAAAGGTATAAGCTATCACCGCTTACGGTTCCTTCTAAATATCGATAATCTCCAGTAGTTGTTCTAAATGTACCTGTAACTTTTTCATTATTTTGCTTAAATATACCCTTGGCAATATACCTGCTGTTATTGTTGTCAGGACTAAATGTAGTTTCCCAATTACCACTAATATTAGTTATAGGCTTAGCTGTTTTATCAAATCTATTTTTATCGAGTTTTGCTTCAAAAGGAACTATTCGATTACTAGTTGGTTTAATAAAGTTACCTAACAATGTATTATTCTCAGTAATAATAGCTTTTATATAACCTTCAAAAATGGGCATTTGTATTGTAATAGAATCATTATGATAGGTGATTTCATCAACATGAATAACTTCATCAGCATTAAATATGGTTAAGGTGTTTTTAGATGTAACATCAAAATTGAAAGGTATTTTTTTATTATTATCAAGTCTTAAAATTCCTCTATAAGCTCCATTTTGTAAAAACCTATTTTCTTTAGATGATGTACAGCTTATAATTGTTACAGCTACAATAGCTAATAGTATATTTTTCATTACTTAAAAATCTTTGTTGTTTGTTCGTAATTCTAATTAGTAACTTACAAAAAAAGACCGCCATTGGCGGTCTTTTAACAAATGTTTAGTAAAGTTTATTTTTTAAGAAACTTTGAATGAATTTTTCGTTGTCCATCATTAACTTCAAGAATGTACATGCCATTATTTAGGTTGCTAACATCTACGGTTCTTTCAAGATTTCCTCTTTTAACAGTTTGTCCAATTACATTCATAATTCTGTAAGTAGCAGTTCTGTTGTCTTTAAGTTGAATATTAATGAAATTTCTAGCTGGATTAGGGTATACATCTGCAGCAAAAAGTTTAGGCTCGTTACCTAATTTACCATCAATTTTAATATCATTAGTATTACTATTTTTTGCAGTACCACCAATATTAACAGTGTAATCTTCTACCTCTCCATAAGAAAAAGTTTCACATGCTGTTTGAGCAGCATCCCATTTCATAGAAACTCTCATTCTAGTTAAACCACTACTAGCTGAAGTTGGAACAGAAAAGGTATATGATAAATTACCAGAACTAGATGATGACCCACTAACAACTTGTTCAGACGATTCAAATATTCCGTTTTTGTTAAAATCAATCCATACTTTCCAGAATTCAGTATATGAAGAACTACTGAATCCAGCACTAACAACTATAGTGTTACTGCCATAAGATAAATTTCCTACCTTACTTGTAAAATTGGCATAACCTCCATTATTTCCAGTAGCATTACTAATTCCACCTAAAACAACATTATCAATCCATTCATAACTAGCGTTATTTCCTTTAGAACTACAATATGAAGTAGGAGGAGGTGTAGAATCTCCACCACCAGAACTACCACCATCAACGCTGTGTGAACCCAAACCAGAGAAAGTATTTTGGTTTAATACATTCCATTCGCTTGAGACATATGAAGTATTTGGACTGTTAACAGATGATTTTCTTTGTAAAGTTTTATCTTTTGCAAAATTACTACTACTATTAGGGTTACCAACAACATCTATAAGTGTTGTGTTTTTGTATAATGCTACAGCATCATTTCCATTAAAAGTTAATGCACTATTGCTAGTAACTAAGTCTGCGTTATTTTTAACTGTAGTAGAGGCACTGCTGTAAGCAATAACGTATACTTGACCGTTAGCAATAGATCCACTTAAGTTTAAAACACTACTAAAAGATCCACTACCGTTAGTAGCTTTTCTTAAAGAGTATCCAGATAAATTTACAGTATTACCAGTAAAGTTGGCAATTTCTATGGCTTTGTTATTTGAAGATCCTTCTACATACTCAGAAATAAACAATTCATTAGCGCCACTTCCACCACCAGATGCGCTCGAAGTAGTAACAGAAACAGTATTACTATTATTAGAAATATTGCCTGCTGCATCAAAAGCTCTTACATTAAAAGTGTAATTAGTTCCGGCTGTTAAACTAGATATATTGGCACTAGTACCGGTAACATTACCTAATAAAGTAGATCCTCTGTATACATTATAACCTGAAACAGCAACATTGTCTGAAGAAGCATTCCAGTTTAAAGTTAATGTAGTTTGTGTAATATTTGATGCAACTAAATTAGTTGGAGTAGAAGGTGCTTGTGTATCAGAACTTCCTCCACCATTACCAAATAAGTCTTCAGCTTGTGGACCTCCCCAAATTTCAGTAGCAAAAGCAGGATTGTCTATGAAAGGATTTCTATTTCCTTGTAAATTTTCTAAAATAGGATTACGTTGTTTTTCAAATTCAGAAACAGGATCTTCAGCGTTCCATTCTAAAAATAATAAAAGCATGTTATTATCAGAAGCAACTGTACTTCCAACACCAACTCCAGTAGGTAAGCATTGGCTTCCATATCGTAAATACATATACATCATCATACGAGCAACGTCACCTTTCCATTCATCTCCAGGATACCATCCTCCAGAAACATTTCCAGCATTACCGCTACCGTCAGCAAATTTTTTGCTACTTCTTTGTGAGTTAAAGCTGATATCAGCAGCTCTTAAACTATGTGCATCAGATCCAGCCCCTGATGTACCTAGGTTAGGATTTCCTAAAGATTTTGGATATACATGTTCTCTATTCCATTGAGAGCCAGCAGTACCACCGTTAGCGTCTTTACTACGAGACCTGTCAGTAACATAATTACCATCAGAATCACTATAACCATAAATTAATAATACTTTAGATGGGTTATTAGGGTCTAAATCAGTTTGTTTTAGTGCCTCCCAAACACCAGGTGTATAAGATAAATTAGTAGTGTGTGTACTAATTATTTTGGTAGCTAACTCATTTTTTAGAGAATTACCTGATAAATTTAAATTCACATTGTTATAATATGAAGGAATTTGCGCAAACACATTAAAACATGCTAAAAGCGCAATAAAAAGTAATGTTTTTTTCATTTAATTGGGTTGTTTTGGGTTTTCAGTTTGCAAATTAACAAAAAATTAACATAGGTTAATATTATCAAATTGTTAACAAATGGTTGTTAATGAGCAAATAAATTTCAATTGATTTATTCGTTTGTTTTTATGTAAATTTGCAGGCTAAATCAAACACTTAAAATGAAAATATCATACAACTGGTTACAACAATTTTTACAGCTAGATTGGAATCCTGAAAAAACAGGAGAACTTTTAACTGATTTAGGATTAGAAGTTGAAGGAATTGAAACCATTGAGAGTATTAAAGGAAGCCTTAAAGGTGTAGTTATAGGTGAAGTTTTAACTTGTGTGAAACATCCTAATGCAGATAAGCTTAAAGTTACTACTGTAAATATTGGAGGAGAAACACCTGTTCAAATAGTATGCGGTGCACCTAATGTAGATGCTGGTCAAAAAGTTCCTGTAGCAACAATTGGTACTATGCTGTATGATGAGAAAGGTGAAGGATTTAAAATTAAGAAAGGAAAAATAAGAGGAGAAGAGAGTCATGGAATGATTTGTGCTGAAGACGAATTAGGTTTAGGTAGCAGTCATGATGGGATTATGATTTTAGATGAAAGCTTAGTTCCAGGTACTCCTGCTGCTGAAGTTTTTAATATAGAAACTGATTATGTTTTCGAAATCGGTTTAACGCCTAACCGTGCAGATGCGATGAGTCATTTTGGTGTTGCCAGAGATTTGCGTGCCGGTTTATTACAACAGAATATAAATTTAGAATTAATTTCACCATCTGTTTCTGATTTTCATGTTGATGAACGAAGATTAAAAACTGATATTGAAGTTTTAGATAAAGATTTAACTCCGCGTTATTGTGGAATAACTATAACCGATGTTGAAGTAAAAGATTCACCAGAGTGGATTCAAAACAGATTAAAGGCCATTGGAATTGCTCCAAAAAACAATGTTGTTGATATTACTAATTATGTATTACATGAATTAGGTCAACCTTTACACGCTTTTGATGGAGGAAAGATCAAAGGAGGTAAAGTAGTTGTTAAAACATTACCAGAAGGAACTAAGTTTGTTACGTTAGATGAAGTTGAACGTGAGCTTTCGTCAGAAGATATTATGATTTGTGATGCTGAAGATAACCCTTTATGTATAGGAGGTGTTTTTGGAGGTTTAAAATCAGGAGTTACCGAAAGTACCACAACTGTATTTTTAGAAAGCGCATATTTTAATCCAGTTTCTATAAGAAAAACAGCTAAACGCCATGGTTTAAATACAGATGCATCTTTCCGTTTTGAAAGAGGTATTGATATAAATTTAACCAAATATGCTTTAAAAAGAGCGGCATTATTAATAGAAGAATATGCTGGCGGTAAAATGTCATCAGATATTATGGATTTTTATCCTGAGAAAACAGAAGACTTTGAAGTTTTCTTATCTTTTGACAGTGTTTATAAATTAATTGGTCAAGAAATTCCGAAAGAAACTATCAAAAATATTTTAGCTTCTTTAGAAATCAAGATAAACAGCGTTACTGAAGCAGGCTTAGGTTTAGTTATTCCTTCTTACCGTGTGGATGTTCAGCGTGAAGCAGATGTTATTGAAGAAATATTAAGAGTTTATGGATATAATAACATTGAATTTTCTCATAAATTAAACACATCAATCTCCTTTGATAATGATGTGTTTGTGAAAATAGAAAATGTTGTTGGAGATCAGTTGGTAGGTTTAGGTTTTAATGAAACCATGGCAAATTCATTAACAAAACCAGAATACACACAATTATCAGAAACATTAAAAGAAGAGTTTAACGTAGAAATGTTAAACCCATTAAGTAATGACTTAAAAGTAATGCGTCAATCATTATTATTCAGTGGTTTAGAAAGCGTTGCCTATAATATTAATAGAAAAAATAGTTCTTTACAGTTTTTTGAATTTGGAAAGACATACCACAAATATGAAAGTGGTTATCAAGAAGATAAGCATTTAACGTTATTTGTTTCAGGAAACAGAACAAAAGATAGTTGGAAAGTACCTACACAAACTTCAGACTTTTTCTATTTAAAAGGAGTAGTAGAGGCTGTATTAACTCGTTTAGGAATTACTAAATTTAAATCTGCACCTGTAAAATCTGATGTTTTTGCTGAAGGTATTAGTTTAAGTTTAGGAAAAACTAAATTGGTAGATTTTGGTGTTGTTACCCGTAAAGTTTTAAAAGAGTTTTCTATAAAACAAGAAGTATTATTTGCAGATTTTAATTGGGAAAATATTTTAAGTTTATCAGGTAATAAGAAAATTAAAGTAGCAGATTTACCAAAATTCCCTGCAGTAAAAAGAGATTTAGCTTTATTAGTTGACAATACTGTTGCCTTTAAAGAAATTTATAACTTAGCTTTTCAATCAGAAAGAAAATTATTGAAAGAGGTTGATTTATTTGATGTATATCAAGGAGATAAGTTACCAGAAGGTAAAAAATCATACGCTGTTAGTTTTGTGTTACAAGATGAAGGGAAAACATTAAATGACAAGCAAATTGATAAAATAATGCAGAAATTACAACAAACATTCGAAAAAAATGTTGGTGCAGAATTAAGATAATATAAATGCTTCCTTTTTAGGAGGCATTTTTTATATAAATATCTACCATCAAAAATAATAACAAGTATTTAAAAAGCTACTTAAAATCATCTAAAAGCAAACATGTACAAATTAATTATTCGTCCAATTTTTTTTCTTTTTGACCCAGAAAAAATTCACCATTTTACCTTTTCATTGATAAAATTTATATCAAAAATTCCTGGTGTTTCAATATTGTTTAAAAGTTTATATCAAGTTAACGATAAACGATTAAAAAGAAACTTATTTGGTCTAACATTTAAAAATCCAGTAGGATTAGCAGCAGGTTTCGATAAAAACGCTGTTTTATATAATGAATTAGCTGATTTTGGTTTTGGTTTTATAGAAATAGGCACCGTTACTCCTAAAGGACAAGAAGGGAACCCAAAACAACGATTATTTCGTTTAAAAGAAGATCAAGGAATTATTAACAGGATGGGCTTTAATAATGAAGGATTACAAATGGCCATTCAACAACTTAAAAAGAATAAAGGAAAAGTAATTATTGGTGGAAACATTGGAAAAAATACAGCTACGGCACCTGAAAACTATACAGAAGACTATGTTGAGTGTTTTAAAGGTTTACATCCATATGTAGATTATTTTGTATTAAATGTAAGTTGTCCAAATGTTAGTAGCCATGCTAAATTAGAAGATGCAGATTATTTAAAAGAATTAATTACTGAAGTTCAACAATTAAATGCAAAAGAAACTGTTCAGAAACCTATTTTATTAAAAATAGCACCAGATTTAAACAACCAGCAATTAGATGAAATTATAGATTTAGTTGCAACTACTAAAATTGATGGTGTAATAGCTTCTAATACGTCTGTGAATAGAGAAGGTTTACTAATTTCCAATAGTCGTTTACAAGAAATTGGTAATGGTGGTTTAAGTGGTCAACCTATTAAAAATAGAAGTACTAAGGTTATAAAATATTTAGCAGACAATTCTAACAAGTCTTTTCCAATTATTGGAGTAGGAGGTATTCATTCTGCTGCAGATGCTTTAGAAAAAATTGAAGCTGGGGCAGATTTAGTTCAAGTTTATACAGGTTTTATATATGAAGGGCCTAGCTTGATCAAAAAAATAAATAAAGCAATTTTAAAAAGATAGTTTTTAAAATCTTTCTTTTTAAATTTATTGATATAAGATTTATTTATAAGTAATGATTGAAACACTTTTATCATTTGCGTTAGCCACAGCTACGCTAGCTATTTCACCCGGACCAGATAACATTTTTGTACTCACTCAAAGCATAGTTAATGGAAAAAACTATGGATTGGCCACTGTTTTAGGTTTAATGACAGGATGTATTATTCATACAACTTTAGTTGCCTTTGGTGTTTCTGAAGTAATTAAAAGAAATCCGAATTTATTTTTTGTAATTAAACTTTTTGGTGCTTGTTATTTACTGTATTTGGCTTATATGGTTTTTAAAAGTGATTCAACTATTACTTTTTCTACAAATACAATAGAAAAAAAATCAACATTTTCGCTTTTTAAAACTGGTTTTTGGATGAATGTATTAAATCCGAAAGTAACCATCTTTTTTTTAGCTTTTTTTCCACAGTTTTTATTTTCTGAAAAGTTAAATTCAGTATATCAGTTTTATGTATTAGGCTGTATTTTTATACTTGTTTCTTTTGTGATATTTTCTGGAATTGCTCTTTTAGCAGGAGAAATATCTAGTTACATTAAAAAGAATAGTAATATAGGAGCATTTTTAAAATGGATGCAAATAGTTGTGTTTATTAGTATTGCAGTATATATTTTAATAAGTTAAAAAAAGAGCAATTTTAAAATTGCTCTTTATTTGTTGTTAAGATATGTCTATTCTTCGTGGTGGCTTCTTTTTAGCTTCTTCTTTTTTAGGGAGTGTTATGGTTAACAGTCCGTTAGTGTAGTTAGCTTTAATTTTAGAATCATCTACAGTATCGGGTAACGTAAATGATCTTTTAAAAGAGGTGAATTCAAATTCTTTTCGTGCATAATTAAAATTATTACTCTCAGTTTCTTTTTTAAGTTCAGATGAAATTGATAAAACATTATCATTTAAATCAATTTCAAAATCACTCTTCTGCTTTCCTGGAGCAGCCATTTCTACAACATAAGATTCATCATTTTCTAAAATATTAACCATAGGTGTATGCACTTTGTGAATACTTGTGTTAATAATATTAGATAAATCATTAGTAAAAAAATCATCTAGTAAAGATGAAAAATTTGGGAAGTTTGTTTGTTCTTTTCTTTTTGTTAAACTTCCATTACTTGATGTTGATACTAAATTACTCATAACATAAAACAATTTTAGTTAAACAATATTTATTTAAATATTTATCAAATAAAATACCATTGTTTAAAATGCTAGCATTTAGTTGTTTATAATGACATTTTTTCAGAATGACACTTACTATTTGTCATTTTTTGTTAAATCTTCAAGATTTCTTTTAGCGTTTTCATTTTCAGCATTAATGCTAAGGGCTTTTTTATAATTTTCTTTAGCATTTGTTGTGTCTTTAGCTTTTAAATATGCATCACCCAAACTATCATATACATTGGAGCTATTAGGATATAATTTAGTATTGATGGTGAAAACCTGAATCGCTTTCTGAACACTATCATTTCTTAAGTATCTATATCCTAAGCTATTTAAATTACGTTCTCTTATTATTTTACTTAAACTATCTTTTTCTTTAATAGCTAAGTACCCTTCAAGTGCTTTTTCAAAATTATTATCGGCTAAATATTCACTTGGTGTTTTTTCATTTTTATCAAGTTTATTAAAAAAGTATGTTTTACCGTGATGTTCTCTTTTTTTCGCTAATTCAATTCTGTTTTTATTGTTATTAAAAATTAATTTTTCATTAAGTTCACTAGCATAAAAAGTAGAGTCATTTACTTTTAAAGGTTTAATTTCTTGATTTCGCCATTTCAGATATAGTTCAGCATCATTAAAAAATACTTCAATAATTTCATCATCATTAAAATAATACCTTCCTGTAGCTTTATTAATAAAATCTTCAGAGCTGGTTTTTGTAGAACAGCTTAATAAAATAAAAAATGACAGTAAAAGAGTTAGTTTAGTTTTCATGGTTAGTTATTTTTTATATGATACGACGACTAATTCTTAAAATTGTTACAATAAATTTGAATATATACGTGTTGGCATAACTATTGAAATATAGGTTATAACATTAAAGTATTTTACTGGTATTAATAATAAAATCAATACTTTAAAAGTAAATACGAATGACATTTAATTTTTAATCACAGTATTAAATGTCAGAATGACAGATAATGATATTATGAGTAAATCAAAAATTATACATTTAGACAATTTGTCGCTACAAGATATGATTAATGAAGATTCTGAGTTAATTCCATTATTAACACCAGAAGACGAAGAAATCATAAATAAAGAAGAGGTTCCAGAAGAGCTTCCTATTTTACCATTACGTAACACTGTACTATTTCCTGGAGTTGTAATTCCAATTACTGCGGGTAGAGATAAATCTATTCAATTAATTAAAGATGCCAATCAAGGAAATAAAACATTAGGGGTTGTTGCTCAAAAAGATAGTGAAGTAGAAAATCCATCAGCTGATGATATTTATCATACTGGTGTAGTGGCACAAATTTTACGTGTTTTAAAAATGCCAGATGGAAATACTACGGTAATTATCCAGGGTAAAAAACGATTTGAAATTGAAAGCTTTACACAAGAAGAGCCTTATTTAAAGGCTAAAGTAATAGAAGCCAAAGAAGAAAGAGAAGTTGATAATCAAAAAGAGTTTGATGCAATAATAGAATCTATTAAAGATTTGGCATTAGAGGTTATTAAAGAAAACCCAATGTTACCATCTGAAGCTTCTTTTGCTATTAAAAACATTCAATCAAATTCATTTTTAGTAAATTTTATTTCTTCTAACATGGATTTGTCTGTTTCTCAAAAACAGGTATTGTTAGAAAAAGATAATTTAAAAGAGCGCGCTTTATTAACATTAAAAAATCTTAATAAAGAACTTCAAAAATTAAAACTTAGAAATGATATTCAGTCTAAAACACGATCTGATTTAGACAAACAACAACGCGAATATTATTTACATCAGCAGTTAAAAACCATTCAAGAAGAACTAGGTGGAGTTTCTCATGACCAAGAGTTAGAAGAAATGAGAGCAAAATCTAAAGACAAAAAATGGTCCAAAGAGGTTGCTGAGACTTTTGAAAAAGAGTTAAGTAGGTTAAAAAGAATGAACCCTCAAATGGCAGAATATGGCGTTCAACGTAACTATTTAGAGTTGATGCTAGAATTACCTTGGGGTGAGTTTTCTAAAGATAAATTTG
Organism: Tenacibaculum geojense; assembly: GCF_042676005.1. Lineage (NCBI taxonomy): Bacteria > Pseudomonadati > Bacteroidota > Flavobacteriia > Flavobacteriales > Flavobacteriaceae > Tenacibaculum > Tenacibaculum geojense. Next base: position 59,204 of record NZ_JBHTJR010000037.1, read on the forward strand.
ACTTAAAAAAGGCGCAAACTATTTTAGACCGAGATCATTTTGGTTTAGAAAAAGTTAAAGAACGCATCATAGAACACTTGGCTGTATTAAAGTTAAGAGGTGATATGAAATCGCCAATTATATGTTTATATGGACCTCCAGGAGTTGGTAAAACATCTTTAGGAAAGTCGGTAGCAGAAGCTTTAGGAAGAAAGTATGTTAGAATGTCTTTAGGAGGACTACGTGATGAAGCAGAAATACGTGGTCATAGAAAAACCTACATCGGAGCAATGCCAGGTAGGTTAATTCAAAATATTAAAAAAGCAGGAACTTCCAACCCTGTATTTGTTTTAGATGAGATTGATAAACTTGGGCAAAGTCATCAAGGAGATCCGTCTTCAGCAATGTTAGAAGTTTTAGATCCAGAACAAAATACCGAGTTCTACGATAATTATTTAGAAGTTGGTTACGATTTATCTAAAGTTTTATTTATAGCAACAGCCAATAATATTAATCAAATTCCATGGGCTTTAAGAGATCGTATGGAAATTATTAATGTAACTGGTTATACTATTGAAGAAAAGGTAGAAATTGCTAAAAAGTATTTATTTCCAAAGCAATTAAAAGAGCACGGATTAAATAAAGAGCATTTATCTATTGCCAAAAAACAAATAGAGAAAATTGTAGAGGGCTATACAAGAGAATCTGGAGTTAGAGGTTTAGAAAAGCAAGTAGCTAAAGTTGTTCGTTTTGTAGCTAAAAGTATAGCTATGGAAGAAGAGTATAATGTTGAAATTACAGATGAAGATATTGAAACAATTTTAGGTCCAGCTCGTTTAGAAAGAGATAAGTACGAAAATAACGATACTGCAGGTGTTGTTACAGGTTTAGCTTGGACGAGTGTTGGAGGTGATATATTATTTATAGAGTCTATTTTATCAAAAGGAAAAGGAAACTTATCTATTACAGGTAATTTAGGTACTGTAATGAAAGAATCTGCTACGATAGCAATGAAATACATAAAATCTAATGCTGATTTCTTCGGAATAAATCCAGAAGTTTTAGATAAATACGATGTTCATATTCACGTACCAGAGGGCGCTACACCAAAAGATGGTCCTAGTGCAGGAGTTACCATGTTAACATCATTAGTATCTTTATTTACTCAGAAAAAGGTTAAAAATAAAATTGCCATGACTGGGGAAATAACTTTACGTGGTAAAGTTTTACCTGTTGGCGGTATAAAAGAGAAAATTTTAGCAGCTAAAAGAGCAGACATAAAAGAACTTATTTTATGTGCTGATAATAAAAAAGATGTAGATGAAATTAAACCAGCTTATTTAAAAGGTTTAAAGTTTCATTATGTTACAGAAATGAGTGAGGTAATTGCATTAGCACTCACCAAACAAAAAGTAAAAAATGCTAAAAAATTAATATAATTTCAAGCCTCCATGTTTTGGAGGCTTTTTTATTGTTATATTTTCATTCTAGTTAATAAAAGTTATATAATATTTATATATTTAAACGTTATAACAAGTGTTAAGGCACTTAAACAAATTAATCCCTTAATTATTAAACAGAAGAATTATGAAAAAAATTATGGCACTGGCGTTGTTTTTAGCTTCATTTGCTGGGTACTCTCAAATTGAGTTGGTAGAAACAGAAAGTTCAGAAATTATTTCTAAGGTAAGTTATTTATACTTAGAAAAAAAAGGAGAAAATGAATATAGTTTTTACTATAAAAATATGAACTCGGTAGGGCATGAGTATGCTAATTTTACTTTTAAAGATTTAGACAATGATTTAGAAAAACTATATCAAATTATTGTTAAAGGATTTGAAGAAAAACCTAGAGATCCTTTAAAAATTAAAGCAAATGGAGCGGTAGTTTGGTTAAATTATAAAACCGATGATATTTCTGGAGAAACTTTATTAACTGTAGAACAATTTGAAGATGAAGACCCAGAAGTAAGTTCAGTATCTAGACCAGTAAATAAAGAAGATATTGATAAATTATTTAGAAAATAATTTAAGAATTGAGTCGTCCTAAAATAGGTTGACAGTTTTAAAAAATATATTTAAACCAGAGAAGCTAGCTTCTCTGGT
>NZ_JBHTJR010000038.1:0-513 GCF_042676005.1 Tenacibaculum geojense
ATACCTTAGACGGATCACCAGTGGTTGTGGGAAGCAACCCAGGTGAGGTAACCATCACGCCAGATCCAAACGGTACGAATCCAATAGGATTGACCTTAGATCCATTGACAGGAGCGATTAGTATTGATGCGGGTACACCATCAGGTACGTATTTAGTAGAATATGAGATATGTGAGAATGGAGCCAATCCAGCAAACTGTGATATAGCGACAGCTACGGTTGTAGTTGTGAATCCAATCGATGCGATAGATGATGATTACAGTGCCAGTCCGCTAACTATTGGAGATAGCACGGGCGATGTAACGGATAATGATACTTTAGACGGATCACCAGTGGTTGTGGGAAGCAACCCAGGTGAGGTAACCATCACGCCAGATCCAAATGGTACGAATCCAACAGGATTGACCTTAGATCCATTGACAGGAGCGATTAGTATTGATGCTGGTACACCATCAGGTACGTATTTAGTAGAATATGAGTTATGTGAGAATGGAGCGAATCCAGCAAACTGTG
>NZ_JBHTJR010000039.1:0-4119 GCF_042676005.1 Tenacibaculum geojense
AACCAAAAGACTGAAACTATTGCTCACAACGGTTTCGTATAACCCGTCAGTTATCGGGCTAATTTAGCCATTTTTTTTAGTTATTTACTAGCTTAAGCAATTCTGAGTGGATTCGGACGTAGTCGAATCCGCCGTAATTGCGGTTATACATTGTTGGGTGCAGTTTTTTTATTTTCCAAAAATTCTATTTAAATATTGAGTTTGTTTATTATTCGCAACATTACCATATCTCAATTTCGGCAAAGTGTTTCTCAATCGGACAATACTTTCTTCTGACCAATCATTAGTCAACTTTAAGTTTTGTAACTTTTTTAATTCTACTATTGGTTCCAATGAATTATCCAAGATTTTGGTGGACATAAGATATAGGTATTTTAAATGAATTAACTCGCTTATAAAATCAATCGATTTTAGCTTTAGTCGTTCGTACATTCCTCCGCTGATTCCAAGTCCTTCTAATTGTTTAAGATTGGCTAAATAATTCCAATCACTAACCTTTTTTTAATTTTCTGATTCTAAAGTGATTAGTTTTGGCAATTCGCATATTGGTCGAATACTTTCTATACCAGTTGATAAACCAAGATTCAAATGCTCAATTTCGGTTCTTTCTTTCAAACATTCCAAATCTTTTATAGAGCTCCATTTGATATTTATTCCTTTTAAGTTTTTCATTCGGCAAATGGATTCAAATGTTGTTTGGTTTAACTTATGATATGTCCATACGAATTCAACATTATCCAGTTTTTCAAGCGTGCTATTCCAGATTTTTAGTTCTTTAGTTTTGTTGTCTTCGTTTTGGAATCCGATACCTAGCCATTTAACTTTATTTATTTTATTGTTATCAAAAGTTAGATATTCAGGTTTTCTATTTTTGACGCTCCAAAATCCGTATTTAATATCTTTCTTTTCTAGACTCAATGTCGTTTGTTTTAAATTGCACCCAACGGTTTGGCTAAACTTAGTGTGGGAGTTGATAATCACAGTTTATCGGACGAGTCACTTAGCTTAAACTTATTTTATAGTTTTTTCTTTGTTGACTTAAAACTAATCAAATAAGTTTAAGCGGACAAAGTAAAGCAGCCAAAATATCGAGAAAGCCTAAAAACCCACATTAAGTTTAGCCATTGTTGTGTGTATACTACGGAATACATTTTCCGTATTTGTTTTCAAGCTTATCTATAATTGAAAATTTATTTTTCTCTCTAATTTCAGATTCATAAACTTTAATATTATATTCTTTTTCGTCAGAACACAACTTTTCAATATTGTCTTTTTCACAAAAATATACTTGTAAAGTATTTTTATTGATACATAGTTTATATTCCTCTTTGACTACCTCTAACATTTCAAAAAGACTTACAATATCACTTTCCTTAATCGCATTTATTGCTAAACAGATATCATTCATTTTCTTAGTATTTATAATTTTCTAAAAATATTTTCTTAAAGTCTAAATCAAAATTAGTTTGATTATTAATATTTTCTAATTCTTTTAAAAAACCTCTCCCAAAATGAGATGTGGTTTTGATTAAGTCTTCATTAATTCTCCTATTATTAGGTGTAAAACAATTATATTTTTTACAATACTTAAAATCTGGAAAATGTAGTTGACTGTAATCAATTAATTTTATTTCTAAATTTTTATTTATTAAAACATTATCAAGATGAGGGTCCCCGTGAGAGAAATTATGTTTATGCCATTTAGAGACTTCATTTGCGAAATTCTTGATTCCTTGAATTAAGTCTAACGTATTATTTTTGTTTAAATTAATAAATTCTCTAAATGTTATTCCTTCAAAAAATTCTATTAGAATACACCAATCATTATTCCATTTAAAACGTTCATAAAACTTTATCAGGAAATCATATTGATTAGATTTTTTTTTAATTTCATTGAATACCAGTTCACTTCCTTCTCTTCTCCTTCCAAAATGATTTTCTTTTCCATAAGCATTATTGCATTTTGGAACTTTATTGAAGCGCTTTATTATGAATTTATCATTTTCATTTTCAACTAAAAAGACATCTGCATTTTCTCCGTTTTGTTGTAGTGTTTTGATGATTTTAAAATCTTTTATTTTATTCATAGCTATTTAGTTACACACAACGGACTTGTGTATGAAACGTAGCGTGTAAATAGATACTACCTTTTCGGATTTACATAGAGCCGAATTTTTATATTTTGTTTTTATTTTTCTCTTTTTTAAAAGCCAAATTAAAAATTTAGCAGACTTTCTAAATATACACAAACCTTTCGGTTAAGCACTTATTAGCTATGTTTTATACACCGTGTTAGCTACTGCTTTTTTATTCTAATGTAAGTTCGTATTTCACTAATTCTGTCTTTATGTGTTTTTAGAACTACATAATACCAATTTTGCATCCAATATTTGTCTGAATTGTCTACATCAACAGTAAAAATATCAGATTCATTATGTTCAATAACTGCTTTTTCAAAATCAGGAACCAGCTTTCCTTTTTTAAACCATCCTAAATCTCCTTTTTTAGAATTTCCATCCATATTATATTCATCAACTAAATCAGTAAATAAAACTCCAGATTTATATTTTTTTATTATAATCGGTCTAATTGAATCAATTTCTTTTTTAGTTAATTCATCTGCATTTAAGTATATATAGCTTGCACGATATTCAGTTTCTTTGGAGGAATCAATTAACTTATAATAATAATTCCCATTTTCGATTTTTATCTTTTTTATTTCTCCTTTTTTTAATCCCAAAAGTTTTTTCGAAATTCCAGAATTCAATGTGTTTAGTTCAATAAATTCAATAATCGAATCAGAATTTTGAGATTTATATTTTTTAAAATCTTCTTGGGATTTTATACTTTCTAAAGTCTGCTTAATTTCTTTTTTTGTTTGTCCTTTAGCTATTATTGTGAAAAGAATTAATAATATTCCAATATAGTGTTTCATTTTGTTAAATTAGTTCAGAGTTGTAGCTAACGGCTTCGGCTATGATTAGTGCGGGAATAGGGAAGCGGTGGCTTTCCGATTTAGCACTAAGACGAAGCATTTTGTTTACTTTTATTTTTTTCTGCTCAAAAGTCAAATCAAAATGATTTGACGACTTTATAAAAATACACTAAACTTTGGATTAAACACCAAACCCGTATTAATTATAGCCATTGTTACCAGTAGTTATTTTTGTTTATTTGTTGTATAATCTTCTTGTTCCCAATATCCGTTTGAAAAGTTGTTTTTCATTAAATCCTGTCTCAATTCAGTCAGTACAATACCTAACCAATTAGTTCCTTTCCATTTTAAAGGATTATAAGAGTCTTCATTGTCAGAGTCTAATCCGATTCCCCAAATTTTATCATATGGACTAGCTTCAACTATTGTTTTTCCTTTTGTTGATATTAATAACTTTAAATGCTCAGAGTTCTGTTCAAACTTTGCCTTATTGCCTTTATAAACTATATCTAATGCGTTTCTATTCCAGATTTCAATGTCAAATCCTTTTACTTGTCTTCCTAAATTCTTTTGCTCTCTAACGTTACTAGTTGACATTATTTTATCAGCTATTTCGTTATCATTAAATAATTTGGCTTTTCCGAACATCATATATTGTTCGGCACTATTGAAAGTCAAATTGTCAATTTTGAATTCAGATTTATGCCATTGAGAGAAAGGATGTTTTGTCTCATAAAAGAAGTAGTATTCTTCATTTAAACTTTCAGGTTTATACCAACCAATATCTCCGCCTGATAATCCTAATTCTAAATGTTTTGAGTTGAAATAACTTGGTTCAAAAGGTTTTAAAGGAAAGTCTGGATAACCAATTAAACACATTCTTTCTTCATTTGATGAATTAATTCCTCTTTCTAAATGTCTATTAAGGATTTTCGGTTGTCTTTTCGAGTTTTGTAAAAAATCTTTTAATTGATTTGCGAATTCGTTCTCGTTATCACTAAATTCTTTATCAAATATTATCTCGTGTAAACTTGCGTGCATTTCACCTCCACAAAGTTTGGCATCTCCGATTCTATATTGATAATATTTAAAGTTCATTTTTGTTATTACTGGTAACGGTTTCGTATAACCGTCAGTTACGGGTTAAATTAGTTATTATTTTCTTTTATTCACTAGCGTTAGCA
>NZ_JBHTJR010000040.1:0-3987 GCF_042676005.1 Tenacibaculum geojense
ATGTTGCAAGTAATATCAAAATTAGGTTTATGTACTTTTTCATTCGTTTTGTTCAGCTTGCAGGTAACGGTCTCGGCTATGAACAGTTGCGTGGGTTAGCACGGACTTTTGCAAGTACAAGACAAGCTGAAAATTCCGCAGGAATTTTCAGGATTAGCCTGTAATAGCAATTGTTTATAGCCATTGTTGTAACCAGTTATTTATTGTTTAATTGTTGTTTAAATTCTTGAATTTCGGACATATAAATCTCATTTAAAAACTCGTTATAAACATCATCTCGTTTGTATTGCATATTACTTTCTGCTTTCAATATGTTCTCTTTTGTCTTTTCGATTTGTCCAAGTTTTTGGTAGGCTTTTGCCATTCCAAAAAAGGATTCAGGCACGTATTCCGATTGCTGTAGAGCTCGTTGAAATTCGCCAATCGCTTTTTCATAATTTCCAAGTTCAAATTCGCAAAGTCCCAAATAGACAAAAGAATGAATATCAGCCCAATCTTCTTTTTGATTCTTTATGCTACGATTTAACAAGTCAATTGTCTTTTGATATTCTTTTTTGCCGAAGTAGCATTCAGCTCTTAAGAAGTCGATGTCTTCTCCCCAAGGTGCATCCACAAAATTTGGTGTTAGACTATCAAGTCGGTCAAAATCCTCAAGAGCTTTGTCATAATCTCGCATTTTTCTTAACCTTATCCATCCTCTGTAACCCAAATGTAATTTAGGGTCAAGTTCTACAGCTTTATTTAAATATTTGAATCCATTTTCAAAATCTCCAGCTTTGTTAAAATGGACTGAGTATTCCATATATTCATCACTGTCTTGAGATTCAAAATTTTCAATTCGTTGTGATAATTCTTTAGATTTCTCAATCCTATTTTCGTTCCAAAAATATAGATAGATTCCAAAACCAACTGAAATGACTATTATAGCCCCAACAATGTAACCAAGTATTTTAAAAAATTTCTTCAATTCGTCCGTTTTTAATTTTTAGTCTGATTAAGTTATACGTCTTATACTCTTTATCTCTTTTCCAGTCTTTTAGTCCAAATGCTATTTGTTCTAATTCCTCTTTTAACTTTCCATTATTGAATTCAGTACTTTTATAGTTCTCATCAATTTGAAATGTCTCAATATCGCAGAGTATTCCTGTTTTTGAAATATTTAATCTCAATGTTATAAATCCATTTTTTGGTTCAATTTTGGTTTCTGATGATTGAATTTCTTTGAAGGCTTTTCTTAAACTAGGACTTTCGCCTTCAATTCTGCTATTTGTGTAATTCCACCAGTAAGGCACAATTCTATCATCACAATCATTATTTTCCTGCGAAAAAGATTGAATAGAGAAAAGCAATATTGTTAGGACGAGAATTTTTTTCATAATTGGTTACAACGTATTTGTGTAAGATTTTTTGCGGGAAAAGACGCGAGTCATTTTCCGATGTTGCGGAAAGATAATTAATAAGATTGAATTTCCGCAGAGGAAATTCAGCCGCAATTAATTATACACCTTGTTGTAAATAGTTTTAATTCAGAATTTCTTTCAATTTTTTCCACTCATTTTCGGTTTGTTGAGTTTTCCAAAAAGCAAATACTCCCGCTGTAATTTCAGAATTCACAATTTGAGTACAGAATATTTCATTTTCAAGAATGAAGACTAATTTCGAGCCAACTGAGCTTTTTGTGGCAATTCTCCAGTTTTCAGTTCCTGTTTTATTAAGCTTAATAGACATTCCTTTGTCTCCGTTGTAATTTTCAAATTCTTCATGAGATTGAAAATTTTCAGGAGTTACAATAGGCTTTGAATTCAAAAAATATTTATCTCCAGATTTTCGGTCTATTTTCAGGATTCCACTTTCAGATTTATCTGTTTCATACCAACCGTTGTTCAACATTATTCTCTTTTGGGAGTGGAGATTTAAAAAGGTTAGTGTTAATATTATTAATAGGGTTTTCGATTTCATAAATTATTTACAACGGCTTCGGCTAAGGTTAGTACGGGAATAAAAAAGCATTTAATTTCGGATTAAGCACTTAGCCAAAACTTTTTATTTTGTTTTATTTTTTTTCTATTCTAAAGCCAAATCAAAAGATTTGGTGGACTTTATAAAAATACATTTAACTTTGGATTAAGCACTGAAACCCGTATTAATTTTAGCCATTGTTGTGCTTAGTTATTCTATTTTCACCCCTAAATCAATTAGAATTTCATTTCGAGTTTTTTCAATTAATTCCTCATCCACTTTATAATATTCATCTGGGTTTGACACTCCAGTTGATAAACTCATATTCATAATCTCTTTATTAGAATAGACAAACGATGGTGATTTTGGAATACACATTCTTAAAGCCATTATTTCAGATAGTGCATACAGATGAAGAGGGAATTTGTCATTTCTTTTTTCTTCCAATAATAGCTTTTCTCTAAAATTTGAAAGTAACTCTTCATTGAGATAGTTTTTTGTCAAAAATCCATCTCCGATTAATAATATGAACACTAACTTTTTGATTTTAATCATTATCATTTGAGGATAAACAAACGTTCTTAAATCAAAGAAGTCTTTTTCAGACTCAAAAACATATAGGCTTGATGGTAGACAAAATCCAACACCGTCTTTATAAGCACTTTGAATTATTCTAAAATTATCAGTGTCAATTATTTGCTTAGACACTTCTTTGTACTCATTATCATCAATTTTAAGATAATCATTATAAAAAAGTCCATAATAAATTTTAGATAACCAAGTAGAAACAAGCATAGTTTTAGATTCATCTGGACCATAAATCATAGATATACCTGATTCCTCAGCTTTTAAATCGTTGAACAATTGTTCAGGACTTTCTAGTTGTTTTATTATTCTATCTTCATATGCACTTCCGAAACCACTATTGCAAGAGCTATGAGCTGGGACTTTTATTCTACTATATTGAAATACTCCTTTTCCTGTTACAGTTTCTTCTTTGATTCCCAATTTTCCTAATAAGCTATTTGGAATTATGTGTTCTTGAGTTTTTTTTCCAGAAATAGATTCAGAACAGAAGAAACAGGTGTTTCTCATATCTTCATTTATAGTATTGTTTGTTGGTTTGGTCATAATTAAGCACAACGTATTTGTGTATGATTTTTTGCGGGAAAAGGACGCGAGTCATTTTCCGTTGTTTCGGAAAGATAATTAATAAGATTGAATTTCCACAAAGGAAATTCAGCCGCAATTAATTATACGCTTTGTTGTAACCAGTTTTTATTCTGTTATTTTTTTAAAATATAAATCCGCTTTTTTATTGTCAGGGCCATAAATTTCTAAACTCGGTTTGAGTTCGTTATTTTCCATTCTAATATTCAATTCGTATTTATTCGTATTCCAATTATTCATTTTAAAGTGTCCAAATTCATAAACCTTCTTTCCTTTCCAATACAGCTCAAAAGTGCAATGACCATATTCATTTTTAATTCCTTTTCGGTTTTTTCCGTCCGCAAAGATTGTCTTTCCGCTATTTTGGTTTACAACTATAAAATCCGATAAAATTAAAGAAGAGTCTACTTTTAAGTCAAAAGTATTAAAGTCAAATATTTTAGATGAAATTTGAGTAGTTAGACAATGTTCGTCTTTTACTTTTTCAGCGTAATTTTTAAAACTATAGAAACTTAAAATTCCGATTATTAGAATTGAAGTTAAAATCAGATTTCTGTTCTTTTTCATTAGTTTTCTTAAATTGGTTACAACGGCTTCGGCTATGATTAGTGCGGGAGTAGGGAAGCGAATTCTTTCCGATTGAGCACTAAGACGAAGCATTTTGTTTGCTTTTAATTTTTTCTTGTTCAAAAGTCAAATCAAAATGATTTGACGACACTATAAAAATACATTAAACTTTGGATTAAACACCAAAACCAGTATTAATTATAGCCATTGTTGTAAAGCGTTTTTTTTTATTAACTTATTTTCTTCCCTCAACTCTCATTTTAGAATGGAGCACTGCTGACTTATATCCAA
>NZ_JBHTJR010000041.1:0-34689 GCF_042676005.1 Tenacibaculum geojense
TAGTTTGTGAGCTAAAAGGAGTTGGATTTGTGTAAGGATTAGGCAGTGCATTTGCTGTGTTATTATTATCAGCATCAGATTGATTTAAGAAATACAGTACTTCAAACTGATTAGGGTCTTGAGCAGCTAAAACTTGTGGGGTAACATCTGCCTCTAAATCAAACGCATTGAAACCATCATTGTCTGTGTCACAGAATAATTGATCTGTAGGCGTGTTTGCAACAGGAACAGGATAAAAGTTGATAATTACTTCATCTGTAGCTGTATTGTTACTACTATCTGTAATTATAACTTGGTAAGTACCTGATAAATTATTTGTAATATTTAAAGTAGGATTGGTTTCGCCTGTAATTGTAGTAAATCCGCTACCAGTATCTACTAACCACTCATAATTAATAGCTGTTCCAGTTGTAGGTGTGCCATCAAGAGTAACAATTGTACCTTCACAAATGTCTTGATCAACTCCCAATTCACCAGCAACAATAGAACAGTCTGTAGTACCAGTATTAGGTCCCCCTGGGTTAGTTTCGTACATTCTGATAAAGCCTGGTTGGTTAGAGTAATTGGTAATTAATAATATATAATATTGATCTGATAAAGCATTGGTTATACTAAAATTTTCAATGGCAGAACCAGAATAACTACATCCAACAGTATTAGAAGCTGTTAAATTACCACAAACTCCAGCATTAATTTCAGATTCTGTAAAAGGCCCGTAACAAATAAAATCTACATCTAATCCAGTTCCAGTAAAATCACTACTCGTATTTTGTTCTATTTGAAGGTTTAAATTACCTGCTTGATCAATTCTTATGTAGTACCATGCAGGGTTAGGTTGAGACCCTAGACAACCATAGTTAGGGCCAGGCTCAGATGATGTTACACCAGATGTATTTTGAAACTCTAAACCAGTACTTGAACAGAATGGTTGTGCATTACTACAAGTGGTACCTTGTGAGAAAGTATTAACACAAATACCAATAAGTAATAAAATACTGAAATAAATTTTTTGTTTAGCAATCATGATTTAAATGCTTTGTAAGGTTCTTTTTCTTTTGATAATTTTTTGTAAATAAGTAATTCATTAGGTGATAACAAATTGTATATCTTAATAAACTCTTCTTTAGTTGTTTGGTTAAATTGACTTTTTTGTTCTTTTGATAATTTGCCTTTTAATTCATTAAGCTGTCTGTTGGTTTCTAATATGATATTAAAAAGTTTTTCCTTCTTTTCTGATGATAAGTTCATTTCAGTAGCATAAAAAGAAGTTAAGCTTTTGACATATTTTTTTGATGATAATTTCTGTGAAGTTTCCTGAGCAGATATGTTATTAAACACAAAAAATAATGAGAATAAAAGAACAATTTTTTTCATTTGTTAAATTTTTTTGCAATCTACGTAATTTAATTAATTATAGGGTGCTATCAATAGTGTATTTATAAAGTGTTTTTTATTAATTTTTGAAAATTAATTCCATTTTAATATCACCCCTTTTGTATGGAGAGTTTTTTTCCATTGGAATTTCAACAAAACCATATTTTTTATAGATATATATTGCGTTTTCAAGAATTCTGTTAGAATATAAAATTAGTTTGTTTAGCTTTTTTTCATGAGCAAAACCTATACAATGTTTTATTATTTGTTGACCTATTTTATACCCCCTAAATTCAGGTGAAACTGCCATTTTTGTTAGTTCAAAACTTCCTTTTTTATCAGTAGGCATTAAAGCAACTGTTCCAACAATTGTATTATTAACTTGGGCAAAAAAAATGTAACCACCTTTACCTGTTATGTAAATATCTGGCTTACTTAAAACTTCCTCGTCATATGGTTCTACATAGAAATAGGTTTTCAACCATTCTATATTTAATTCATAAAAATATTTTGAAAGTGTTGGATTGTAGTCTATAATTTTTACTTTATTCATCGTTTTTAATGATTTTTTCAAAAGTACTACAAAAAAGAAAACGATCAATTTACTTGCCATGAAACTATTTTCCTTGGAAAATAAATTTATTTTTCATAAATTTGTACTATCAAACAACTAATAATATGAAAAAAGTAGCCGTATTTGCAGGAAGTAATAGTAAACAGTCTATAAACAAGGCTTTAGCTACATATGCTGCACAATCCTTAAAGAATTCTAGTTTTACAGTTTTAGATTTAAACGATTACGAACTTCCACTTTATGGGGTAGATTATGAAACAGAAAATCCTTATCCTGAAAATGCTGATAAGTTTAACAATCAGTTGGATAATTTTGATGGTTTTATAATTAGTTTGGCAGAGCATAACGGAACTTATACAGCAGTATTTAAAAATTTATTGGACTGGTTAAGTAGAAAAGAAAGGAAAATTTTTAGAGATAAACCAACATTATTGTTGTCAACGTCTCCAGGACCCAAAGGAGCTCAATCTGTATTGAGTTTTGCAACAAATTCTTTTCCTTTTTTTGGAGCTAAAATAACTGATTCCTTTTCATTACCATCTTTTAATGATATTTTTAAGAAAGGAGAAATAATAGAAAAAAACATCAATGATATTTTAAGCTCAGCGGTAGAAAATTTTGAAAATCAATTATAATTATGGGAGATATTTCTAAAGATATAAATTCAAGTTTTCCAAATTCAAAAATTAAAGCACATCTTAACATAAGGTATACAGCAAACTGGATTAATAGTAAAGAGATTGAGTTTTTTAAACCTTATGGTATTTCGCCGCAACAATATAATATTCTAAGAATTTTAAGAGGTGCCGCAGCTAAAGTTAAGGTTCAAACTGTAAAAGATAGAATGATTGAACGTGCTCCTAATTTAACTCGATTGATGGACAAATTAGTAGAGAAAAATTTGTTGGAAAGGACTCGCTGTAATGATGATAGAAGAGTAGTTTATGTACATATTTTAGATGAAGGCTTATTGTTGCTTTCAGAAATAGATCAAGCTATGAATTTAAATTTATTAGATAATTTAACAGAAGAAGAAGCGGCTATTTTAAGTGATTTATTAGATAAAATTAGGTAATTATGAAGTTAGAAAAACACCCGTCAAGCTCAAGAGGTTTTGCTAATCACGGTTGGTTACAAGCTAGCCACTCTTTTAGTTTTGCAAATTGGTATGATCCTAATAAAATACAATTTGGAGCTTTACGTGTTTTAAATGATGATGTTATTGCTCCAAGTATGGGGTTTAGCACACATCCACACCAAAATATGGAAATTATAACAATTCCTTTAAGTGGATTGCTAAAGCATAAAGATAATATGGCAAATGATTGGCTGTATGTAAAACCAAACGAAGTTCAAGTTATGTCAGCAGGAACAGGAGTATATCATTCAGAAATGAATGGATCTGTAAAAGATCGCCTTAACTTATTTCAAATATGGATTTTACCTAACAAAGAAGGTGTTACTCCAAGATACAATCAGCAAGCATTTAATCCAGAAGAAAGAAAAAACAAACAACAAATACTTGTAAGTCCTATTAATTCTGAATTAGAAGGATTAAAAATTCATCAAGATGCACAAATTTCTAGACTAGATCTAGATGCAAATCAAGAATTTACCTATCATGTAAAATCAGACAATCATGGGGTTTACCTAATGAATATCAGCGGAGATATAATCGTTGAAGAAGAAACATTAACTACCAGAGATGCTATTGGAGTATCTAATACTCAAGAATTTAAAATTCAAGCACACACTAACTCAGAGTTGTTAATGATTGAAGTTCCAATGTAACGGAATTTTTTAAGATTGATGAAAGCCTCGTTATTTAACGGGGCTTTTTTAGGTAAAAATTGTATCTTGCAAAATATTATGCATGCATAATAAACCTAAAAAAACTAACAATATGAGTAAGTACAAACATATTTTTGAACCCTTAGATTTAGGTTTTACAACCTTAAAGAATAGAATTTTAATGGGTTCTATGCATACTGGTTTAGAGGAAGAAAAGAATGGTTACGATAAAATAGCGGCTTTTTATGCAGAGAGAGCCAAAGGAGGAGTAGGTTTAATTGTAACAGGAGGAATTTCTCCAAATGTACAAGGTTGGACAGGCCCTTTTTCTGCAAGAATGAGTACAAAAAAGCATGCAAAAAATCATAAAGTTATAACAGAGGCTGTACATAAAGAAGGAGGTAAAATTTGTATGCAAATTTTACATGCGGGTCGTTATGGTTATCATCCTTTAAATGTAGCACCATCACCAATTAAATCACCAATAACACCTTTTAAACCTTTTAAATTAAGAGAGTCAGGAATTAAAAGAACCATAAAAGATTTTGTTAATTCTGCTAAACTAGCACAAGAAGCAGGATATGATGGGGTTGAAATTATGGGATCTGAAGGGTATTTAATTAATCAGTTCATAGTTACAAGAACCAATAAAAGAAAAGATGGTTGGGGAGGTGATTATGAAAACAGAATGCGATTACCTATAGCGTTAGTTAAAAAAACTAGAGAAGCAGTTGGTAAGAACTTTATTATTATTTACCGTTTATCAATGTTAGATTTGGTAGAAAAAGGAAGTTCTTGGGAAGAAGTAGTACAATTAGCCAAAGAAATTGAAAAAGCAGGAGCAACAATAATTAATACAGGTATTGGTTGGCATGAAGCTAGAATACCAACAATTGCAACCTCTGTTCCTAGAGCAGCTTTTACTTGGGTAACACAAAAAATGAAAGATGAAGTTTCTATTCCATTAGTAACTTCTAATAGAATCAATATGCCAGAAACGGCTGAAAAAGTTTTAGCCGATGGTCATGCTGATATGATTTCTATGGCTCGTCCATTTTTAGCAGATCCTGAATGGGTAAATAAGGCAAAAGCAGCGAAAGACGACGAAATTAATACTTGTATTGCTTGTAATCAGGCTTGTTTAGATCATGTTTTTGAGCAAAAAGTAGCAAGTTGTTTAGTGAATCCTCGTGCATGTCATGAAACAGAATTAAACTATAATCCAGCTTCAAAAAAGAAAAAAATAGCAGTTGTTGGAGCCGGTCCTGCTGGATTGGCAGCATCAACAGTAGCGGCTCAACGAGGACATGATGTTACATTATTTGATAGCGAAAAAGAAGTTGGAGGACAATTTAATATCGCAAAACAGATTCCTGGTAAAGAAGAGTTTTACGAAACAATCAGGTATTTTAAAAAGCAATTAGAAATTCATAATGTAAATGTTCAGTTAGAAAAAAGAGTTACTGCTGAAGATTTGGCAAATGGCGATTTTGACGAAGTAATTTTAGCTACCGGAATTACACCTAGAACTCCAAGAATAGCGGGTATAGAACATGAAAAAGTAATGACCTATATTGATGTATTAAAGCTTAAAAAACCTGTGGGTAAAAAAGTTGCAGTGATTGGGGCCGGAGGTATTGGTTTTGATGTGTCTGAATATTTAGCGCATGAAGGTGAAAGTACTTCTCAAAACATTGATGCTTGGTTAGCGGAGTGGGGAATTGATAAAACTATGTCTGCAAGAAGTGGTACAGAAGGTATAGTACCACATGTGCATCCCTCTCCAAGAGAAATTTTTATGTTTAAAAGAAGCAAAGGAAAGTTTGGAGGAAATTTAGGAAAAACAACTGGTTGGATTCATAGAACTAACTTAAAAAAGAAAAACGTTCAGTTTATTGGTGAAGTACAATATACCAAGATAGATGATGAAGGATTACATTATGTTCAAAATGAAGAACAAAAATTGTTACCAGTTGATAATGTAATTGTTTGTGCTGGGCAGTTACCATTTAAAGAGTTACTAGAGCCTTTAGAAGCCAAAGGTGTTACTACTCATGTAATTGGAGGAGCTGATGTAGCTGCTGAGTTAGATGCTAAAAGAGCAATTGATCAAGGGAGTAGATTGGCAGCAACTTTATAATTACTTAATCATTTTAACAGAATTGATATTACCATGACCATCAAACTCTTTCACTGGGTTTGATGGGTCTGTAATCCATTTACCATCAATGATTTATTTATAATGATGTTTTCCAGATTTTAGAGTTGTTTTAAACTCCCAGCCAAAATTACTTTTTCGGCATTTTTTAATCCTTCAAGATAAAATTTAGTAGTAACTGAAATATTCTAATACGGAATTGTATTCTCCGTATTCATTTGGAGTATTATGTGGGTTTTCAGGATCTTCAATCCATTTCCCATCTACTATAAAACGATATTCATAAACATTTGGTTTTATTTGAAGAGTTAATAAGTAGCTTTTTTATAGTTAACTCAAGAGGTTTTTTAATTGATTATCAGTTTTTTTACTTGTTTTCAAGTTTGTTGATATGTTTAAAAAATAAAAAGTTAAATAATTACGCTATACTTTAAAGCTATTAAAATTTTAATATAGTTCTTGATTCTTTTTGATTTGAAAATGAAAAAAATGAAGAGAGATTTCAAGAATCTCTGTGAAAGTTCAAATATTTCTCGATATTTGTAGCTCATTTTGCGCAAATATTATTTAAAACTTCAAAAAACTTATAATAAGCGCTTTTAAATCAGAATCTATGGCAATGAATAAAAATACAGTATTAGGTTACGCAACACTAATTATGATAATTATGGGGGTACTTTTAGTTGCATTGGCAGTTTTTAAGTACGATGAAATTGCAGGTTATGGCTTTGGAGCTGTAGGCCTTGGTTTTTTTGCAAACGCATGGGTATTTAACGCATTAAAAGGACGTGTTTAACACTATAAAATAAACAAATGAGCGACGATAAAAAAGTAATTTTTTCCATGAATAAGGTTTCTAAAACCTATCAAAGTACTGGAAAACAAGTTTTAAAAGATATTTACTTAAGCTTCTTTTACGGAGCAAAAATTGGAATATTAGGTCTTAACGGATCTGGTAAATCTACTTTACTTAAGATTATTGCTGGAGTTGAAAAAAACTTTCAAGGTGATGTAGTTTTTTCTCCTGGTTATAAAGTAGGTTATCTAGAGCAAGAACCTCTGTTAGATGAAAATAAAACAGTATTAGAGGTTGTTAAAGAAGGAGTAGCAGAAGTAGTTGCGGTTTTAGATGAATACAACAAAATCAACGATATGTTTGGTTTAGAAGAAGTGTATTCAGATGCAGATAAAATGCAAAAACTGATGGATCGTCAAGCTGAATTACAAGATCAAATTGATGCGACTAATGCATGGGAATTAGATACAAAGTTAGAAATAGCTATGGATGCTCTTAGAACTCCAGATGGAGATAAAAAAATAGGAGTTTTATCAGGAGGAGAGAAAAGACGTGTTGCTTTATGTAGATTACTTTTACAAGAACCAGAGATTTTATTATTAGATGAGCCTACCAACCACTTAGATGCCGAGTCTGTACATTGGCTAGAGCATCATTTAGCTCAATATAAAGGAACGGTAATTGCTGTAACGCACGACCGTTATTTCTTAGATAACGTAGCAGGTTGGATTTTAGAACTTGATAGAGGAGAGGGTATTCCTTGGAAAGGGAATTATTCATCTTGGTTAGATCAAAAAGCTAAACGTTTAGAGCAGGAAAGTAAAACGGCATCTAAACGTCAAAAAACATTAGAGCGAGAGCTTGAGTGGGTTAGACAAGGAGCAAAAGGTAGACAAACCAAACAGAAAGCTCGTTTAAAAAATTATGATCGATTATTAAATCAAGATCAAAAACAAGTAGAAGAAAAGTTAGAAATTTACATACCAAATGGTCCACGTTTAGGTACTAATGTAATAGATGCAGCTGGTGTTTCAAAAGCATTTGGTGATAAATTATTGTATGAAAATTTAGAATTTAGTCTTCCGCAAGCAGGTATTGTTGGTATTATAGGACCAAACGGTGCTGGTAAAACCACCATATTTAAAATGATTATGGGAGAAGAAGCACCTGATGCTGGTACTTTTACAGTAGGTGAAACGGCTAAGATTGCATATGTAGACCAAAATCATGCTAATATAGATCCAGAGAAAACTATTTGGGAGAATTTTTCAGAGGGGCAAGACTTAGTTCTAATGGGAGGAAAACAAGTGAATTCTAGAGCTTATTTAAGCCGATTTAATTTTTCTGGTAATGAACAAAACAAAAAAGTGTCAACATTATCTGGAGGTGAGCGTAACCGTTTACATTTAGCAATGACCCTAAAAGAAGAAGGTAACGTATTATTATTAGATGAGCCTACCAACGATTTAGATGTAAATACGTTGAGAGCTTTAGAGGAAGGTTTAGAAAACTTTGCAGGGTGTGCAGTGGTTATTTCTCACGACCGTTGGTTTTTAGATAGAATTTGTACGCACATTTTAGCTTTTGAAGGAGATTCTCAAGTATATTTCTTTGAGGGTTCTTTCTCTGAATATGAAGAGAACAAAAAGAAACGTTTAGGAGGTGATATTATGCCGAAACGAATTAAATACAAAAAGTTAATACGATAATATTAATAAAAAAACGAGTCATATCTGACTCGTTTTTTTATTTAGTTTCTTTTTTGAATTCAGAGTCTAGTTTATCATTTTTCCAAATTCCACTAGTAACAACTTTACCATCTTTATCATAAAAAATACCATTGCCATGCCTTTGGTCATTAAGCCACTCACCAACATATTTTTCACCATTAGGCCAGTAATATGTTCCGTTTCCATGTCTAAAATCGTTTTTATAATCACCTTCGTAGCGTTGACCGTCTATCCAAAAAAAGATTCCAAATCCGTTTCTTAAATTGTCTTTCCATTGGCCTTCATATCTTCCGCCTGTGTCATACATGGCAATACCTGTTCCGTTAGCTTTTTTGTTCTTTACTTGTCCTACATAATGTAGTTTATGTTTTTTAGCATTTGAAAAGGTTAAATACTCACCAAAAGATTTTCTTTTTAATTGAT
This sequence comes from Tenacibaculum geojense, assembly GCF_042676005.1. Taxonomy (NCBI): domain Bacteria; kingdom Pseudomonadati; phylum Bacteroidota; class Flavobacteriia; order Flavobacteriales; family Flavobacteriaceae; genus Tenacibaculum; species Tenacibaculum geojense. The sequence goes on from NZ_JBHTJR010000041.1 coordinate 8,847, forward strand.
TTTTTAAAACCTGAAGTTGCGTTTTAGTTTTGTCCAAAACAAAATTCAATGAGTCATAAGAGTTGTTTCTAAAGTTACTAGAAATTACTGTGTTTTTTAGATTGGGCTTTGTTAACGAGCTGTCTTTTTTAGTTGTAACTGTATTCTTTTTTAAAGTTACTAGTTGTTTTGCTATTTCTATTCTAAACTTAGTCATTTCATCAGCAGTAATGCTATTATTATATGCTGATAAAGCCTGTTGATAATTACCTGATAACAACAAAGAATCAATAGTTTGTATAGCTCTTTTTTGTTGTTGAATAGAATCGTTGGTAGAAACTATTTCAGATAATTCTTTTACCTTACTTTTTAAAGTGCTGACTTTCATTTTGTTTATGATCCCAAAAATTAATGCAGCAACAAAAAGAAAAGATATTATTAGGGTGGGTTTACTTATTTTCATCATTCTTTTAATTAATCATCCATGTGTATAGATGGTAATTTGTTTTTAACTTTTCTAAAATCTGGAGAGAAATATACATGAAATCTAGCAGTCCAGTTTTGTTTAAAAATATTACTTTCTATTAAATCTTGGCCTTGAGAATACATAATTCCAGTAGCAACGGTTAATCTAGGGTTGATAATGTAACCTACAGAAGCGTGTAGTCTTAAGTCTTCCATAATACTTCCTGCAACTGGTTTTCCGCTTTGTAAAATAATTTCTGCTTCTGGAGAAACATAAAATGTTTTTGGTTTAAGCTTATATGAGTTTAAAGGTATTTTAGCTTTAAACATGTAACGCCACCTGTTTCTAAAAATGTATTCACTATTGTCAGAAAAACCTTTAGTCCATCTATGTTCTATTCTAATTCTATGATAAAACATTACGGATGATAATGGCATAGCAAACATGTATTGGTGCCAAATTCTCCATTCTGGAACTAAATTTTTATCTGCATTATTGTTACTGGTATTAAAGTTTAAACGTAAAACACCTCCTAAGCTTACATTAAAGTTTTTAGAGTGAATATAACCAATTGCGTGACGGTTATAAATTTGTGCTAACTGACCTACAAAGGGAGTTTCTTCTGTTTCTTGAAAACGTATGTGGGTTTGCGCAGTCCAGAACAAACGCTTAGAAATTCGAATATTTCCGTAGGTGTTAATCCAAGTTTTAGTTAGTGGTGTTTTAAATTTAGAATATTTTTGTTCATCTTCATCTGTATTTTGCGCAAGTAAATTTGAGCTAATTAAACCCAAAAATACCAGTATCATTACTTTTTTGTGTATTGATTTCATGTGTTATTCTTGAGTTGTTTCTTTAATGTTTAAATAATCTAAAATTACTTTTGGGTTTGTTTCTTTCTTTAACTTTCGCTCTATTTTTCTGGTATCTTCATCTTTAATAGTTAACATTCTTTGGTTGGTAGCATTTACAATGTTTAACCAATTATTAGCGTCATTACAGTTAAAGTCTTGTTCAAAACTAGAGAAGAAATAAGGTAATAGTACATTTTCGTAAGCAGATAAAATACGTTTTTTAATAACTTCATCCATGGTAGTCGCTGTAAACGGATTCCATACACTATTAACATATTCTTTCTTAATTTTTTCTAGATGTTGAGGTATTGTACTGCTAGTCATCTCAGCAACTTTGTTATAGTTTTCAAAGCAATTAATAAGTTCTTTACCATAAGTGGTTTTTTGAGCTATGTTTTTTATTGAAGAAAAATGAGTGATTTTTTGTTCAATATTTTGCTTTAAAAGCAAACTAGCATCTTTAAAAATTGTTTTTGTAGTATCTGATTTAACTATGTTGTTAAACTCTTTGTATTTTATTACAATTTGTTTTTCTAATGCTGCAGTTTGTTGTTCTTCAATTTCAGCTTCAAAAGCAGATTTTATGTCGTCTAACTTTTTTAAAGAAGTATCAGATAAAGTAAGTATTGTTTGTAAATCGCTTTTTTGATGAGTAATATTTAGCTTTTTATACACACTTTTTTGATTACTCGTTAACCAAAGCTTATTAATCAAATTATCTCTTGATATGTAACGTAAAATGTTTTTTGATTTAAATTTTACTAATTGAGATATAGGTTTTAAAACATCTTCATCAATAAGTTTTACAGATTGATTTAGTGATTTAGCATTTTCATTATCTGATAATAAAAAGATGGTAAACTTAGAGTTTTGACGTAGGTTTTTAATAATTTCAGAAGCCTTATTGTAGTTTTCTGTTATTTTATTTAAGTCATTTAATTCTTCATTATTTATAGGAAATACGGGAACTGTAACTTTAAAAAAACTTTGATAATTCTGACTGTTGTTTAATTTAGATACAACCTTAAGAAGTTTATCATACAGCTCAATGTTTTCTTTTAATAAATTAGCTGTATTACTGTTACTGCTGTTTTTTTGAAAGTTCAGTTTAAAATATAATAAATCTAAGTATTTGTCATGAAGTTGTATAGTATCTAAATTTTCAGAGTTTTTATGAATACTAATATTCTTTTCTGTATCATCCGTAAAAAAAGAAACACTTTTTAAAAGTCCATTATTAAATTCCCAAGATTCTACTTTATCTATTACATCAATAGCGTATAATTCCCAAACGTCATGAGCCAATCCGTTTTCTAAAGTTCTACCAACAAGCTCAAAATTTTCGTTTTTAATTTTAAAAGTTTGCTGAGGGATGTTATTATTAAACGATATGCTACTAGAAAAAGTAATAGTATCTAAACTAGCATTTTTAATTTTCTTTTTTTGTAAACTCCAAGTATTAGTAAGTTGACCATCATTAAAATCACCAACAAATTCTGTTTGAATACCATTTACATTAGTTACGTATTGATAGTTGTTGATGTTGGTAACCGAAGAGTTTTCAAAATTATTAAACTGAAAAGTCCATAAACCATTCGTTTTATTATTGCTAAAGTTTCCTTTAAAACGATAAGATTTATCATTGCTTTGAAGTAAATTTTTAATATTCAGTTTCTGAAACTCAAAACTTCCATTTTTTATAGTATCGTTTTTATCAATACTGAAAAAATAATGCGCATTTCCTTTAATAGTGTCTAAAGAAAAACAGCCATTATAATTTTGTAGTTCTTGTGAAAAAACCACAATGGGGGACCAAAATAGAAAACCCAAACAAAGTGTTCTTATTTTATTGATTAGCATAGTATGTTAAACTTCTTTATTTTTAAAATATTATAACATTAACAATATTTTAAGTGGCGCGCAAAAGTCTGCCTTTTTTTATTCAAAAACAATTGAATTATCCTGTAATATTAGTATTGTTTTAGAAAATGTGTGATTAGCAAAAATAAAGGTAATATATTGATAATTTGGTGTATAAGTTGATATTAAGTGTTGATTTGTTATAGTGGTAAAAAGTGATATTAGATATATAGTAGCATAATCTAGATTGTTTTATATTTAATGTTAAATAAATTAATAGAAATGAATTATACAGCCTCTAGTTATTATTTAGATTATGAAACGCCCGAAATTCAAAATATTATAAAAGAGTTTACTTCAGAAACTTCTCAGCAAGAATTAATTAAAAAGGTATACTTAAAAATTAGAGATGGTTGGAGATACAGTCCGTTTAAAATTGGTTTAACTCAGGAACATTTTAAAGCAAGTAATATTGCTAAAAAAACAGAAGGACATTGTATCGATAAATCTATTTTATTAACAGCATGCTTACGTGCCTTAGGCATTCCGGCAAGGCTGCATCTTGCAAAAGTAGCAAACCATATAGCAACAGAGCGTTTAGAAAAAAAATTAGGAACAAATCAACTTGCTCCTCATGGTTTAGTTGATGTTTATTTTAATGGTAAATGGGTTAAGAGCTCTCCTGCATTTAATAAAGAGCTTTGTGATATGTACAAAGTTGATGTTTTAGACTTTGATGGAACTGAAGATGCTGTTATTCAAGAATACAATAAAGATAACGATCAGTTTATGGCTTACCTAGAAGATTATGGACATTTTGAAGATGTATCTATTGATTTTATTTTTAACACATTTAAGAGCAATTATCCAATGTTTTACCATGAACTTAAAGGAAAAACAGAAATAGATTTTTAATAAAAAACGATTTAGGTCATTCCTAAATCGTTTTTTTATTCTAATTACACTATAGCTTTTCTTTTTAGTTTTATATAAATCCAAATGCTTACTAATGATAAAATAAGCCAAAACATATCAATAAATAAAATTTGATATTGATGATTGCTAATTGTTTTCCAAATCCAGTTACTGGTCATAAAACCATTAACAATTGGGATAAGAAATCCTAAAACAGCTCCTGAGAGCAATGAATATTTTAAAATAAAACGATGTTCTTTTTTTATAATAAAACATACAATTACAACTAACCAGCTTAAAAAATAAATATTGTAAAGTAACATCATATTTACTTTTATAAGCTTAACAGCAATAAAACTAAAAGCTGTAACTGGATACATGCCTAAACAAATAGCCAAATAAACTGTAACTAACCAGTAGTTAAATTTTCTTTTTTGTTCAGAAATATGTTTTTTATCCCTTGCAACTAACCAAATCATAATACCAGAAATAATAACAAAACAAGTAATTAATCCTAAAATGAAACTAATAATTTTTAAAAGATATCCTCCATAGTCACCATAATGAATTCTGTACATTATATTTTTAACAGCTTCTAAATATGTAGTTTTTAAAGTTGGGTCTTTTTTACTAACTAATTCACCATTACTAACTTTATAAATAGCTTCACCAACTCCGTTATATTTGTTTTTATAAGGCAAATGACCACTAATTAAAATATGCATATTAGTATCGTTGTAGTTAAACATATGGATTTCACCTATTTCAAAACCAGGCCACATTTCTTTTGTTTTATTTGTGAATTTTTGAATATCAGGCGTTTTAGAAAGTTTATGTCCAGCAAATTCAAAATGAGGATGCGCATAACCTAAATCTTCATAAAATTTAGCTTCATCACCATTATATAAGAATAAAACGCTAGGAGCAATTAGCAGCGCTTTAATCATAAAAAAAGCACCAGTTACCGCATATACAAATTGAAAAGGAATTCCAACTACGCCAAGAGCTGTATGAGCATCAGACCATAACGTTTTAATTTTTGCTAAAGGTCTAAAAACATAAAAGTTACTTATTATTTTTTTCCAATGTATTAGTATTCCAGTAATAATTGCAAACAAGAAAAATAAAGCAATAAATCCAGATAAGTAGTATCCAATAGGGTAGGGAACTTGTGCTAAAAAATGCAATCTATATAAAAACTCTCCTAAGCTGTAAGACTCTTCATAACTAATAGTGTTTAACTGTTGCGTATCTATATAGAAGAAAGCAGTTTCATTAGCTTTTTTTACTGAAATAGTATCTTGAGATGTGCCAACATATACACCAATTTGTTGTTCTTGATAATATTTTTTTAGTTCAATATCTCTTCCATATAAGTTATAGGTAGTGTCTATTTTTTCTAAAGCTTTAGAAAAGTTTAATTCAATATCGTCGTTAGCTTTTGTAGTATGATTTCTTTCCCAGTTAACTATTTCATCTCTAAAAAAGGCAAAAGATCCCGCAAAAAAAATAACATATAAAATAGCACTAATAATAATACCACTTATAGTATGTGTGTGAAAAAATATATTATAAAGTCTGTTATTCATAATGTTAGTTTAAAGGAGTGTAAGTATTTCCTAGGTATATTAAAACGCTAAATAAAATGCTTAAAACAGTATATAAAGCCCATATTTTCCAACCGTTTTTAGCAATAAAAGCAGTAATTATTAGTGCTACCCATAAAATTATACTTGTAAAACTTGAAGTTATAATTACATTTTTATGAGGGAATATATATGCTAATGCCATATGAAAGGTCATGGTTACTATGTATCCTCCAAAAAAACCTGCAGTCACTTTAGCAAATCGTTGCCAATTATTTGATAAGTATTTTTTATTGGCTGGCATATTGTAAAATTGAAAATTCTAAAATGGCAAGTAGCAAAATGCTAATTATTAATGTGTAATAATTAACTAAACCTAATGGGGCAGTAAGTATAATTAAGCTTCCAAAGGTCATAAGAAAAATAAAAAAAGTCAATGTTCCTGATACGATACCCAATGAATGAGTGTTTAGATATAACGAAATGCTTAATGCTATTAAAGCTATAGATCTAGCGATGAGTGTATGATCTTGAACCTTGTTTTCAAAACCAAGCTTAGGTAGATAAATTGTTTTTTTAGAAGTAGCGTAAAAGATATAAAACCCTAAAATATTTAATAAAATTGAAGTTGTAATCATAGTTAGTTTATTTAACAAAACAACTCTGAACATTGTTCAGAGTTGTTTAAATCAATACAAATTATTTACTTATTATGAATAATGGAATAAGTAGCACAATGCCATATAAACTGATAGTCTTTTCCGTTATAGTTCCCTGGGACTTCTTCTTTTTTTGTGGTTTCAATAATGTATTTGGTTTTCCAAGGTAAAGAGAATAGTACCATTCCGTCTTTATCTGTTTCAAGTGTTTTTGACCATAAATCACTTACAAATATTTTTAATTCATTACCTACCAAAGGTTTATTTTTGTATAAAACTTGTAGTTTAATTTTATCTGATGATGATGAAATTCTTTTTACAACAATTCCATTTTCGTTAAAAGTTTTATTTTCATTATCTACTCCACCCACGTTAAAATTAGCTGTTGAATGATAATGGGTTTTAAAAATGCCAAAATCATATTGTGTATAATCAATAACATCAATTTTATTATTGTTTAGAAAAACTGTATAGTTTCCTTTTAATTTGGGGATATAACTAGCCTCGTAATAATTTTCTAAAGCTTTTGTTGTAAGTTTTTGTTTATTTCCTGATGGGTCAATAATCCATAGTGTGAAATTTTTAACTTTTTTAAAAGCATCTTCATTTACTTTTTCAATAACACCATATGTATATTCTCCATAATGAACTTTTATGGTCTGTTTTTCATTTAATTTTCCATTATTATTGGTTTCTATCCATAAATAGTGTGCAGTCATTTTATTACTAATAAGTAATGTTAATAAGATAATAAGTACGTTTTTTTTCATTTTATTTAAGATTTTAAAATCCCTCAACCACACACAGTTGAGGGATAAACTAACAATACAACTAAAACTTATAGCTTACTGAAAGCCTACCGTTTATTCCCGGTTCAGATTGCCAGTATAAATAGCTACCGTAATTAGCACCTGAATACAAGTATTCATTTAAAATATTGTTTACATTAATACCCACATGCCAAGTTTTGTTAGACCATTTAATACCTCCGTCTAACCTAAAATAATCTGGTAAATCAGTTTGATTATCAGCTCCCCAGGTCCATGAAGATCTGTCTATTTGATATTGATATCCAAGAGATAAGCCAAAGCCGTTTAATGACGATTTATTAGAAAAGTTATAATTTAACCAAGCGTTTGAGATATGTTTTGCATGTCCTGCAATTCTAGTACCTATTAAAGCTTGATTGGTATCTTCTGTAATTTCAACATTGGTGTTGGCGTAATTTAAAACTAGACCAAGCTCCTCTGTTATTTGTCCTTGTATATCAACTTCAAAACCTTTAGAGGTAACCTCACCTAATTGAACAGAGTATGGGAAGGTTCCGTTAGGACCTTCATTTTCGTAATCTGTAGTTGCAATATTATTTTTCGTAATCATGTATGCAGAAAGAGCTGTTTGTAGTTTACCATTAAATAATTTGGTTTTTAAACCACCTTCATAAATAATTCCCTCAACTGGTTCTGGGTTTTCTCCAGAAAATAACACTGCTGATTCTGCTAAAAATGATTGATCATATAATCCGTAAATTGTAATATTATCAGTAATATCACCACTTAATCCAATTCTAGGAGTAAACTTGTTGATTGTTTCCGCACCTTTAGGAGTAAGTTGTGTATGTCTACCAGCAAGTGTTACTCTAAGCTTATTATTTAGCATATGAATTTCATCTTGCGCATAAAATGATCTTATATTAGTTCCATAAGTGTATGCAGCTCTGTCTCTAAGTGGTGTTGATCTATCAAAAGTAGGTGTAGTAATAGCACCGTAGGTTGGATTATAAATATTGAAAGGGTTATTGAAATCAACATTTATGGCTTGGCTAAAATCAGCCCAATATTCTTTTTCAGTAAAATCAAAACCAGCTAAAACTTTGTGGGTTAAAGATCCTGTATTAAACTTACCGTTAGTGTATAGTTGAAAATATTCACTACTAGAAATAGCATCCCAAATGCTCACGTATCTTTGAGCATCACCTTCGTTTGTAATTACATATGTCCAAGGAGAAGCACCTTCTTGTTGATAGTTCATAGCTACATATTTTGCTTCTAAAGACCATGAATCATTAAAGTTATGAGTTAGTTGATTTAAGATGCTAACTTCTTTAATGTCTGAGTTTGGAAACTTAGGATCTATCATTGAAAAATCTCTATCTAAACTTCCGTATCCATCCTCAACTGGGGCAAAAATATATGCAGCACCAATTGGCGTATTTACATTTTGATAATTAAATTCGGTTAAAAAAGTTGTTTTGTCTGATATTTTATAAGATAATGAAGGCGCAATTCCCCATCTATTAGTTTTTTCAAAATCTCTATGACTCTCATTGTATTGATACATCAAGTTTATTCTTCCTAATAACCTTTTATCTTCAGTTAAACTTCCTCCATAATCAACCGCAGCCCTGTAAGTGTTGTAACTTCCTGCCATAAAAGAAATATTAGCAACTTTATTTTCAGTTGGTTTTTTGGTAACCACGTTGTAAAAACCTCCAGGTTCTCCAGCGGCCATCATAAAGCCAGAGGGGCCTTTAACAAATTCAATTCTATCTACCATAAACATGTCTTCAGATAAAGGTCCCCAAGAATCTTGAATGTTAACACCATTTCTAAAGGCAGGTAGTCTAAAACCTCTCATATTTATCCTTGCAAAATGTCCCCAATGCTCAACATTACTAACACCACTAACATTTCTAAAAGCACCTTCAAGTATATTAGTAACCATTTGGTCTTGTAATAATTCATCACTAACTACCTGAATGTTTTGAGGTAAAGCAGCAATTGGTGTATTTAAACGTAAGCTAGATGAGGTGTTTTTTTTAACAAATAGATTTTTATTACCATTAATTGTAATTTCATTTAACCGCTCGTTACTTTCTATAAGTTTTATTTTAGGGAGGTTTGTAGTTTTATTTTCTTTAATTTTTACAGTAATTTCTTTTGTAGTATAACCTACAGATGAGGCTCTTAGTGTATAGGTGCCTTTTAAAATATTATGTATTTCAAAAAAACCGTTTTCGTTTGTTGTAACTCCAATGCTAGAGTTTTTAATAATTATACTTACACCAGTCATTGGTGTATTTTTATTATCAACTACATTCCCTTGTAGTTTACCATGTTGTGCATATACATTAGAAGCACAAAATAAAATGATTGCGAATATATGTTTATAATTCATGTGATTTTATTTGTATTTAATCTAAATAAGAGCCGCAAATGTATAAATGAGATGTTAAATAAAATGACGAGAATTGAATAAAAAAAGACGCAAAAAAAAACTCTAAATCAAATTTGATTTAGAGTTATATATTCACTTAGGGATTATTGTTTATGAAATAAACTGTTTTTTAGTTGGTCTGTATGATTTGCGAAGTGTTGCTAAGATGTTTGCTTCTCTCAAGCTATGGCGTTTACAGATACACTTATTTTCCAACATAGAATAAAGTCTCCCTTTATTCATATTGTAAAAGTAGGTTAACCGGCAAAATAGAAAGAAGGTTTTTCGATGATTGGCAAATTTTAGGGGGTGATTACATCGATTAATAAGTTAATTAGTCTTAAAACAATAGATAAAAAAAGTATAGAAAAAGAAAAAACTCACAAAGCTGTGAGTTTTTTTCATTAATAATCCCCATAAAAAAACCGAAGCTAATGCTTCGGTTTTGCGGAGAAAGAGGGATTCGAACCCCCGGTCCTGTTACAGACAACGGTTTTCAAGACCGCCGCATTCGACCACTCTGCCATTTCTCCAGACGTCAATCAGATATTTCCTGATTGCGGATGCAAATATATGACCTTTTTTTAATTACAAAAAGGAATTTTGAACTTTTTTTAGTCTTTTTTTTCGTTTAGTTTTTTCAATAATTGTAATACTTTTACAATCAATTTTTTACCAAATTTATGTTAGAATATTTATTATTAGTTGTTGTCGGTTTTATTGCAGGAGTTATCAATACAATTGCTGGTGGAGGCTCTTTATTAACCTTACCAATGCTTATTTTTCTAGGTTTACCGTCAAATATTGCAAATGGAACTAATCGAATTGCTATTTTAATTCAAAATATTTTTTCCACAGCAGGTTTCAAAAGTAAGGGGGTTTCTGCTTATCCGTTTAGTTTATATATTGGTATTTCAGCATTATTAGGATCTTTAATAGGGGCTAAGATTGCTGTAGATATAAAAGGAGAAACTTTTAATAAAATATTAGCCATAGTAATGGTTTTAGTAGTTGTTTTAATGGTTTTAAAGCCTAAAAAATCATTAGAGGAGATTCAAGAACGTTTAACTGGAAAATATTTTTGGCTGTCTATCATTGCTTTTTTCTTTATTGGTATATACGGAGGTTTTATCCAAGCAGGAACAGGTTTATTTATTTTATTAGCATTATCTACCATTAATAATTTTTCATTAGTAAAATCAAACTCAGCAAAAGTAGTTGTAGCTTTTATTTATACAATTGGAGCTGTTATTGTATTTGCTTTAAATGATAAGATTAGTTGGCATCATGGATTAATATTAGCTATAGGTAATTCTTCGGGAGCTTGGTTTGCCAGTAGATGGTCAGTTGATAAAGGAGATAATTTGGTTAAAATATTTTTAGCTGTGATGGTAATTTTTATGGCTATTAAACTTTGGTTTTTCTCTTAAATATGTAACTTCGTTGTAAAATAATACAACACATGTTTAATTCCTTCGGAAATATATTAAAGCTAACAACTTTTGGAGAATCTCATGGAACTGCCATTGGCGGTGTAATTGATGGTTTTCCAGCAGGAGTTAAAGTTGATTTAGATGCAGTACAGAAAGAACTTGATAGAAGAAGACCAGGACAATCTAAAATTGTTACTCAACGTAAAGAACCAGATACGGTTGAGTTTTTATCAGGTATTTTTGATGGAAAAACAACAGGAGCATCTATAGGATTTGTTATAAAAAATACAAATCAGAAAAGTAAAGATTATAACCATAATACTAATGTTTACAGACCCTCTCACGCCGATTATACCTATGATAAAAAATATGGAATTAGAGATCATAGGGGAGGTGGTAGAACTTCAGCAAGAGAAACCGCAAATTGGGTGGTAGCCGGAGCGTTAGCTAAACAATTAATTAGTCATATTTCAATTAATGCATTTACCTCCTCGGTAGGAGCCATTTTCATTAATAAGCCTTATCAAGATTTAGATTTTAGTAAAACTGAAACAAATGATGTTCGTTGTCCAGATTTGGATACAGCTGATAAAATGATTACTAAAATTAAAGAAATAAGAAAAGAAGGAGACACCATAGGCGGTACTATTACTTGTGTATTACAAAACATGCCAGTTGGTTTAGGAGAACCAATTTTTCATAAATTACATGCAGAGTTAGGTAAAGCAATGCTTTCTATTAATGCGGTTAAAGGATTTGAATTTGGTAGCGGATTTTGTGGAGCAAAAATGAAAGGTTCTGAACATAATGATATTTTTAATCCGGATGGATCTACTAAAACAAACTTATCAGGAGGTATTCAAGGTGGTATTTCAAATGGAATGGATGTATATTTTAGAGTTGCTTTTAAACCTGTAGCTACTATTATGCAAAATCAGGCTACTATTAATTCAGAAGGAGAAGCAAAAGAAATACAAGGAAAAGGAAGACATGACCCTTGTGTAGTACCACGGGCTGTGCCTATTGTTGAGGCATTAGCGGCCTTAGTTGTGGCAGATTTTTACTTGATGAATAAAACCAGAAGTATTTAATATATAAATGAAAAAGCTCACTTTTTAAAGTGAGCTTTTTTAATAATTACTTTTTAATAACCTTAAAAAATCCAGTTTTATTTTCTGAAAATACTTTGATGATGTAAGGTCCAGACTGAATACCAGAAAGATCTAGGGAGGTTTTTAAGGTATTAGGTGAGGTTTCTATAATTTTTTGTCCTATCATATTAAACACTTGTATTTTAGATAGGTCGTTGTTATTTTCAATATTTATAAAATTAGTGACAGGATTTGGATAAAATCTCAAGTTTTTGATATCAGTTGTAGGGTCATCTGTACTTAAAGATTCATAACTATCAACTTTAATATCATCAATTAATATATCATTATAATAACTAGTCCCAGGACTATTTTCTGTTACATTAAACTCTAACATGATGTCAGGACCGTTTAAGGGGTAATCATTAATATTAAATGAAAAGGTTTGCCATCCTGATCCTGTAGAGCCTTGAAGGGTTAGTAATGAGTATGTTTCTCCTACCAAATCAATAAGATTAACTTCTAGAGTATTATACGTGTTATCATTATCATTTACACTAAAAACAGAAAATTGAAGAGTTGGGTTTGAAATTTCAGATATATTAATAAAATCAGTGGTTAATGTACTTTTATGATCGCTTCCTGTAGGATTAGAACCATCAATCCAGGCATAGTTAGTTCCTCCACCTTCTGTATGGTCTCCAGCATTTGATGCTGAATAATCTGCATTTAAACTAAATATCCATGGTTCACCACCTGTACTAATCCAACATGCTGGTAGTGTATTGTTATTAAAAGATTGATGATAAGGTGCTATAGAAGAAATACAGTTAGTATTAAAAGAATAAGACTCCCAAGTACTGGTTTCATTAGTAGAGGTATTACAAATAGATCTTATATAAAAGTCATATTGCTCTGGGGCGTCTAAATTAGTTAAATTATAATTGTTAGAGGTAGCTGTTACAACAGTTCCAGTTCCTTGACTAAAGCCACGTAAACCATATTCAATTTCCCATGCTTGAGCCTGGTTGTCATCCCAAGTAATTGTTGCAGATGCATTTTCACTATTGGGGTCTACTAATACATTTTCTGGAGCAAAGCAATTGATGTTTTCACATATAACTCTTGCGTCCCAACCGGTATATGTAACAGAACTATCTGAAATAAATCTAAAGGTTAATGTTCCAGTTTCATGAGTTGAGGTTATTTGACCGGGACTATTACTTCCATTAAACTCACCTATTAAAGGTGCGTTTATATTTGGACCATCATAAATAAACAAATAGTCGCAACAACCTTCTAATTGAAATGAATCAAAAATAACGGTGACTGAGTTGTAACCTTGGCTTGGAGCAATAACTTTTATGTAATTTTCATTATTGGCATAATTTCCGTTTTCTCCACCTGTATCGTAAAAATGATCTCCTGCACAATAATCATAAGGCATTGTTATATTTAAAGGCCCGGTCCAAAAACTATTATCATTATTACTTGTAGGGTCACATACAGCTCTTACATATATATCATAATTGGTTCCTGACTGAAGGTTTTCAATAGTAAAATTTGTGTTATTTGTGGTTACAATATTTTGTTGATTAGGAATAAAACCTGATTCTCCGTAAATAAGTTCCCATTCTGTTTCTGATCCTGTAGCGTTCCAGTTTAATTCAACAGAATTACTTGTGATTGCTGTAGTTTCTAAATTAGTTGGTTCAGGACAAGTTATGTTAATACAATTAACAGTTGCTATCCAACCAGGCAGGGTTACGGAACTGTCTGAGTTAAAAACAAACGTTAATCCTTGATTCATTTGAGATCTAATAATTCCTGGTGAATCATTTCCAGAATATTGACCAATTAAAGGAGCATTTATATCATTACCATCATAAATATATAAATAATCATATCCATTTTCTAATTCGAATTCAGTAAACACAACCTCTACAATATCACTATTTATAGGTGAAATGTATGTTGTAATTGTCTCATTATTCGAGTAATAGCCGTTTGTTCCACCAGAGTCTGTAAATAAATCACCATTACAAAAATCTGCTAATGTTTTAAAATTCGTTGGACCAATCCATTCACTTGTATTGTTAGTACTACAATTAGATCTTATATAAAGATCATAATTGGTATTTGAGTTCAAGTTATTAATAGTTGCAGGGTTACTGTTAATGTTTGTGGGTACTCCAGAAGGTGAATCACCTGAAGGAACAATTTCTATTTCCCAATTATTAGCTGATCCATTTTCAGACCATTCAAAAGTAACAGTATCAGTACCTATGTCTGTTATACTAATATTGTTAGGAGAGTTGCAAACTGTTGTAAAGGTATATACTTCTGAATAATTACTTTCCCCACAGGTGTTATTAGCTTTTACTCTCCAAAAATAAGTAGTATTATAGTTTAAGATATTAGTAGTGTAGCTGTTACCCAAAACAGTTTCTGAAACTAAAAGGTTTGTAAAGTTATCACTTTCTGATATTTCTAATATATAGTTTTCAGCATTATCATTATTTTGCCATGTTAGAAGTTGTGTTAAACTAACACCAAATTGATTATTAGTTGGAGAAATTAAATTAGGTGTTGAAATTGCAGAATTGTAACTTATTAAGTTAATATTTGTTCTTTTTTCAATTGAACTAGATGCACCCTTGATAGTTAAATTGTAATTACCTATTTCAATATTTTCTGTACCGCTAATGGTAAGTTGAATTAGTGTTCCGTTTTCAGTAGCTGATGCAGGTGTAAAACTAGCGGTTAGACCAGTAGGGATATTTTCAACAGAAAAGGTTGTTTCTTCATTAAAGCCTAAATAAGTTTTGTACTCAAAATTGTAGATAGCATCATTAGGTTGACAAATAGAATTATTAACTTCATCAAAACTCATGACAAATTCTGATGTTTGTATATTAATATTAGCTGAATTTATAGCAAAAAAGATATTATTAGTAGGTTTAATCATAAACCTAGCTTCCGTTATTGTTTCTGTAACTTCCGGAACAATGATTTGAGCATTACCAGAGTTTGGTACGCTTGAAGCTAAGGTAAATGGATAGGTATATCCACCATCAATAGATAATATTATATCAACAAAATTAGCATTAATGGGTGATTGATTAGTATTGGCTACATCCCACGTAATGGTTTGTGTTTCTCCTACATCCCATACTTCATTGTTGTTTTGAGAAGTTACTATAAATGGTCCAGCACTATCATCAACTGTAACACTCATTTCGTCAGAGGCAGTTTTAGATCCTAAAATTTCATTATCTCTAACAGTTAAAACAAAATTCATGGTTCTACCAACAGATGGTGTAACTTCCCATGTTGGGGTTAAGTTTCCTTCTAAAACATCACTTAATTGCGGCATATATCTTACAGGAGATGAAGTTGGTTGTCTACTTCTGTATAAAGGACCAACTTCCCATGTAGGTTGCGGTGTACTACTAGAGAAAGGATCTTCAGGATTGTTTTGCTCCCAACAATAGGTAATAATACCATTATTGTCCGTATCAAACCCATTGCCTTCTAAAACAAATGCAGTTGAAACAGGTATAGTATAATCATTTCCTGCATTGGCTGTTGGATCATTGTTGCCTGTAGCAATTAATTCAGCACACGAGCTATCATTTCTAGTCCATTGTATTACATCTCTGATATCAACATAGTTAAAATAATCATCCTGACTTTCTTGTACATTTGGATCACAAATACCTGCATAACTCATAATAGTACTTCCACTTCCAGGTTCCACTTCTTGCAAGCCAGCAGAACTTCTACATGATGAACTACTCTGAACATGATAACCACCGTATTGATGTCCAAATTCATGACTGGCAATCATATTAAAGTTATCAGAGTCAGGTAAATCATGTGCGGTAAAGGCACTTCCTTTCGAGCCGTCTGTACAAACACATGCTATACAACCAGCACTTCCGTAGACTCTATTTTCAAAAACAAATAAATGTCCCACGTCATAAGCGTTAGATCCAATTGTAGTGTCTAAAAAATTTTGGAGTTCATTATTATAATTACCTGTGTTGAAAGGATCTTGAGAACCATCTAAGAATATTAAAGAATCATTTTCATCGATTAACTCCATGGTTATTCCAAAGTCTCGTTCAAAAATCCCATTAATTCTAGTTAATGAGTTATTAATAGCAGCTAAAACTGTTGCTATTCTCTCAGTATCATCAACTTCATTTCCTGTCAAAAAATAATTTGAAAACTCTCCGGTAGTAGCAATTGCTGTTCTATATTTTCTCAAGTAACCATCGTTAGTAATTAAATTATTTTTTTGTGTATTTGATGAATTTAAAGCATTTTTAATTTTTTCTATTGTATTACACTCAAAATTAGATTTAACAGTAGCATCAGATTTAGTGTAAATACTATAGTTATTGTTTTTTAGTTCTGATGGTTTAATAATTAGTGTTCCATTATTTTTTGAAACATATGCATTCAAACCTAATTCAGAGGAATAACTTAGTCTAACAGTGGCATGTGTTTTATTACTTATACCTACATAAGATTTTATGTTTGGATACTTTGAACTTAATTTTTCACTAAAGTTACTAGTTTCATAAATTATAAAATCTTCAAAGTTTTCAAAATCAACAGGCAATGAGATTTTTACATTGGAAGTATTTTTTGAAAACCGTTTAGGAGCATCTTTGATAAGGTTTAAAAAGATGTTTTTTTTAAGTAATAGGTTTTTTTGAATTTTAGGATTGTCACTAATTTTAGATTTAGCAAAGGTATTTTTATTTTGTTGCCAAATATTTTGACTTATTGAAGTTAGGTTTACTAACATCAATAAAAAAAGTAATAGTTTTTTCATAGATTTTTTTGTTTTCATAGTTTTCAACAAAACTACTTTACTTTATTATATAAAACAAAAAACACTCTTAATAAAAGAGTGTTTTTTAATGTTTTAACATATATATAACTTGTTACGCTAACATTGTAACTGGATTTTCTAAATATGTTTTTAATGTTTGTAAAAACTGAGCACCAACAGCACCATCAACTGTTCTGTGGTCACAAGCTAAAGTAAGCTTCATAGTGTTACCAACAACAATTTCACCGTTTTTAACCACAGGCTTTTGAACAATAGCACCTACTGATAAAATTGCAGAATTTGGCTGATTGATAATTGAAGTAAAACTTTCTATACCAAACATACCTAAGTTAGAAACAGTAAAAGTGCTTCCTTGCATTTCGTTAGGTGTTATTTTTTTATTTCTAGCCTTACCTGCTAAATCTTTAACAGATGCTCCAATTTGAGTTAAAGTTAATGCATCGGTGTGTTTAACAACAGGTACAACCAATCCTTCATCAACAGCAACAGCAACACCTACGTGAATATGTTTATAAAACTTAGTAGTGTTATCTGTCCATGATGTATTAACCTGAGGGTGTTTTCTTAAAGCCATGGCACAAGCTTTTACTACCATGTCGTTAAAAGATACTTTTGTATCAGGTATTGCATTAATGCTTTTTCTTGAAGCTATAGCATTGTCCATATCTACTTCTATATTTAAATAGAAATGTGGAGCACTAAATTTAGAGTTACTTAACGCTTTAGCAATAGCTTTACGCATTTGAGAATTTTTCACTTCTTCTGTACCTTCTTCACCAGCTATAGCAAATTGAGTTACGGCAGCTTTTGTATTTGAAGTCGTTTCAGAATTAGCAGGAGTTGAGTTTTGATTAGGAGTAAAGTTTTCTACATCTTTCTTTACAATCCTCCCATTTTCTCCAGATCCAGTTACTTCAGATAAATTAATACCTTTATCCTTAGCTATTTTTTTAGCAAGCGGTGAAGCAAATATTCTGCCTCCAGTATTATTTGAGTTTGAAGTTTTATTTTTGGTAGCAGACTCTGATGTTGAATCTGTTTTTTCTGCTACTTTTTTAACTTCTTTTTTCTCTTCTGAACTGGTGTTACTTTGAGTAGCTCCACTTTTATGAGCGTCTATAACAGCTGATACATCAGTGCCTTCCTCTCCAATTATAGCTAATAAACTGTCCACAGGTGCACTTTCTCCTTCACTTACACCAATGTGTAATAAAGTACCTTCATGGAAAGATTCGAATTCCATTGTAGCTTTATCTGTTTCAATTTCAGCTAAAATATCTCCCTCTTCAACTTTATCGCCTACATTTTTTAACCAAGATGCTACAGTTCCTTCTACCATAGTATCACTTAAACGTGGCATGGTAACTACTTGCACATTATCAGGTATGGTAGCGTTGTTAGAAGTTGTTGTTTCTTCTTCTTTTTGCTTCGAAGAAGTATCTTCTACAGTATTTTCCTCTGATGAGTTATTATTTCCACTTAATAAGTCAGAAATATCTTCACCTTCTTCACCAATTATAGCTAATAAGGTATCAACAGGAGCTGTTTCTCCTTCTTGAATACCAATATGTAGTAAAGTACCTTCATGGAAAGATTCGAATTCCATTGTAGCTTTATCTGTTTCAATTTCAGCTAAAATATCTCCTTCTTCAACTTTATCTCCAACTTTTTTTAACCAAGAAGCTACTACTCCTTCTTCCATTGTATCGCTTAAGCGAGGCATATTTATAATTGTTGCCATATTTACTAAGTTTTTGTTGGATTATTTAATAAAAGGATAGTCTTTTTGCTCATAAACTACATCATGAAGTAAGTTTAAGTCTGGGTATGGAGATTCTTCTGCGAATTTCTCACACTCTTTAACTTTAGCTTTTACCTCTTTATCCATAGCTTTAATTTCCTCTTCAGAAGCGTAATTATTTTCTTTAATTACATTTAAAACTTGAGTAATAGGATCTATTTTTTTGTACTCTTCAACTTCGTCTTTAGTTCTGTAGTGTTGCGCATCAGACATAGAGTGTCCACGGTAACGGTAGGTTTTCATTTCTAAGAAAGTAGGTCCGTCACCTCTTCGTGCTCTTTGAATAGCTTCATCAACAGCTTCTGCTACTTTAATTGGGTTCATACCGTCAACTGGTCCACAAGGCATTTCATATCCTAAACCTAGTTTCCAAACATCTTCATGATTTGCTGTTCTTTCAACTGATGTTCCCATAGCATAACCATTATTTTCACAAATAAAGATTACTGGTAATTTCCAGTTCATAGCCATATTGAAGGTTTCGTGAAGCGATCCTTGACGAGCAGCACCGTCACCAAAATAACATAAAGTAACAGCATCGTTTCCTTTATATTTGTCACCAAAAGCAAGACCAGCTCCTAATGGAATTTGACCACCAACAATTCCGTGTCCTCCGTAAAAACGAAATTCTTTAGAGAATATATGCATTGATCCTCCCATACCTTGAGAAGTACCCGTTGCTTTACCATATAATTCTGCCATTACACGTTTTGGATCTTCACCCATACCAATTGGTTGTACGTGGTTACGATAAGCGGTTATCATTTTATCTTTAGTCAAATCCATAGCATGTAATGCACCTGCTAAAACAGCTTCTTGACCATTATATAAATGTAAAAAACCTCTTACTTTTTGTTGGATATATACTTCGGCAAGTTTGTCTTCAAATTTTCGCCAAAATAACATGTCTTTATACCAGTTAAGGTAGGTTTCCTTTGTGATTTCTTTCATTCTGAATTTGTTGTTTGTCGTTGCTTTATAAAAAAATGCAAGTACAAAAATAACGGTTTTATTCAGAATAAAAAAAGATGGGTTTAAGATTTAGCGGTAACGTTTTCGATGAGTAAAAAAAAGGTTATTTTTCATCTCTAACAATCACTGCAATTACTTTAGCACCAGTAGCTAAAGTCCATTGATTTTCTTTGATCACATTTTTCTTATCATCAAAAAAAGCAAAGTATGCAGTGTTAGGAGAAAGTTCTCCTTCATTTAAAGCTTTTACTTCTATTTTATTAATTCCAATTTCTAACGGAATTTTGATGGTTTTTACTTCTGGAGTTAATAAAAAGTTTGTTCTATATATTTTTCCGTTAATAATGTATGCTACTTTATCTCCATCAAATCGGCCAAAATCGTATGAGCTTATGTATATGAATTCGGAAGTAGTATGAAAGCTTCCCAAATCCATATCAATCATAGGGAAGTTATTAAAGTTTCCTTCTATATTTTTTTTGTAGTTGCGTTGAGCCATTATTTCAGAAGTAACAATACCTTTATTGTTTTGTTCTTGCTCTTGTTTTTCTTTTGCTCGTTTTTTATCTAACTCTTTTTTAGCGTTTTTAAAACCATTGTCATTTTCAAAATCTAAAGAGATGGGCTTGGTAACCTCTTTAACAGGTTGTTTGTTTACACCAATTAAAGGTCCGTTATTCTTGCCACCTGTACCAACATCAACCTGGGAGTGAAGAGAAGCAAAAAAGCTTAAAAAAGTGAATATAAAAAATAAAAATCTCATTTTCTTCATAATAAACTACTGTAACAAATATAGTGCCGTTTGTTTTAATGAGTTTTTGATGTGTGTTAAAAGTTACTTAACAGGAAACGAAAAATATTGTTTAGGATATGGCTCTTTTCTTAATGTAAAATGCCACCACTCTTTACTATATGGTCGGAAACCATGCTTTTTCATTACTTTTTGTAGCAAATACCTATTGTTTTTTTGTTGTTGTGTGAGTTTGTTATAGCTAAGGTGTGAAATTTCTCCAAAAAAGTCATATGGACTTCCCATGTCTAGTTCTCGACCTGTTTTTAAATCGATAATGGTTAAGTCTACTGTACTACCTCTTGAATGTCCAGATTTAGAAGAGATATAACCTAGTTTAAATAAATGTCTTTTATTAACTTTAGGGTAATATTGTTGCTTCTTTATAGTGTCGTTTATGCTTTTTGCCCATTTCACAAAATGATTTACAGCTGTTTGTGGTCTGTAAGCGTCATAAATTTTAAGGCTTAAGCTATCTTTTAGTAATTCATTTTGAACTTTATTTAATGCCTTTACCGTTGGAGTTGTGGCTATAAGAACATTTTCTTCGTAACCATTTACCGGTATACCAACAAAGTTATTATGAGAGCAATACCTCAATTCTTTTTGTATAGAAGGAATTGCTTCTTGAATATAAGCGAATCCTTTTGGTAAATTTTGACTAAATGTATGTGTTACTACTAATAATAGTAAACCTAAAATATACTTCATGTAGTAAAAGTACTAAATATACTCACATAAAAAAACCAGAGCAATGATGCTCTGGTTACATAAACCAAGTATTAGTGGGTTTTGAGTTAGCTAACAAAAACCATACTAATGTTTTAAATACGTTGTTATAAATTCATATACCATTATTACAAGATCTTTTAATAATTGGAATATGTAGCTATCAAATACAAAATCAAAAAAGTTTTCCATAGTTGTTTTTTTATGTTGTTACCAAATTTTAAAACTTACGGAGCCATTTTGGTCATAATTTCTAACAAACCCATGTTCACCACTGTTAATTGTTATGGCTTTATTTGTTGTTCCTGAAAAACCATCATTACAGTTTACTTTTAAAAAGTAGGTTTCTATGGTGCCATTGTTATTAAATGTAGATTCTGAAAAATCGATATCGATATTTTTCTTGTTTTTAAACCAAGATGCTAATTTTTCAAGTTCTTTTTTAGTGGTGTTTTTATTAATTAACAGTTCTGCTTTTTCATTATTAATTGTGCTACTGAATAAAAAAGTTACATCATTGTTGTTGTCGTTATCATTCCAGTTGTTATCTGTGTTTTCGTCATAGCTATTTAGCTTACTATCACTACTGCAATCTATACAGTCAAGTCCGTCTTTTGTCATTTGAAATGTATGATTTGCCATGTCTCGATCATAAATATTATCTGTATTAGCAATATTGTATAAGAACTTTTTAGAAGAGTTTTCAAAAAATACTTTACTATCTTCCGGTAGATATAAAACAATACTTACTTCTTCATCTTTTAATAAGTTTTTATAGGCACTTAAAAAGAAAGCATCTAAAACAATTTTGTTGTTTTTAATTGTATAGTTGTAGTTTATTTTTTCTGCTTCTTGAATTGCTAATTGCTTTTTTCTAGCCTCTGATTCTTTAATAATCTCTACATAACTATTTTCATTTTCACTTTTTTTAACAGTAAACTTTATGTAGTTAGAATATTTAAATTTTTCATCATCAATAAACACTTCCATTGAATTGTTTTGACGTTTAATATTAGGTAAGTAATACAAATCGTTATTGTTTTCAAAAGCAATTTTTACAGGTTCTTCGTTGTTAATTGTAATAGTATTTTTAGTCACTTTAACACCATCATATGCTTTTGATGTGGCAAATTCGATTCCAAAAAACATCAATCCTAATAATGCAACAATCCATAACCCAACCAATGTGTATGAGGCTGTACTGTTTAATCTTTTTACGTTAGGTGATAAAATTCGTAGTCCTAAAATGAATAACGCTAAGAATGGTAAACCTATAACAATAATAAAGAATACGGTTAATAACCAAATAGGTAAAATTGACTCTTGAAAAAATGGCGGGTATTGAAACCAATCACTATCTACGCTTATAATTTCAAATGAACCTACAGAGAATACTCCTAGAACTGTAGTAACTAGCATTATACCAGAAACTAATAAAAAAATAATTGCTAGAAATTTACCAAACACTTTAAATAAAACAGTTAGTATTTTTCCTAAGGTATCTAGCAAATCTTGAAAACCCGACTTTGTCTGTGATTTTATTTTATCGTAATCTGCTCCTGATAATTTATCAGTTATTTCATTGGCACCATCTTTTAGCCGACTTGAGATTGATCCAATCTCGTCACGAATTTTTTTTTCTATATTTTCAATATTTACCGCTTCACCTTCCATTTGTAATTTTTCAGAAGTAGTTTTGGCTTCTGGCAATAACACCCAAAGAATAATATAAGCGGGTATTCCAAAACCAAACCCTGCAAATACCAATAATAAAAATGCTAAACGAATCCAAATTGCATCTACTGCTACATAATGTGCAATACCAGCGCAAACTCCACCTAAAAATTTATCATCACCATCTCTAAATAATTTTTTAGAAGATTTTCTATTACGATTGTACGTTGTATTTTCTGTGTAAGCTTCATCTGTTTCAGCGTAATCTTCAGGTTGACCCATAATTGCTATCACTTCATCAATATCACTATCGTTTACAACTTGTCTTGCGTCAGTAATTCTTTCCGATAATAATTCGCTAATTCTAGCTTCAATATCTGCAATTATTTCATTTTTTCCTTGTGGATCATCACTTAGAGATCTAGCTATAGCATCTAGATAACGTTTTAATTTTTGATAGGCTGTTTCATCTATATGGAAAAAGAATCCACCTAAATTAATATTAATAGTCTTATTCATTTGTAGTTGATTTTGTGTTTGTTACTTGGTTTACTGCAGATACTAGATTATTCCAAGTTTTATCTAGTTCTTTTAAAAAAATTGTACCATTATCTGTTAATACATAATACTTTCTTGGTGGTCCAGAGGTTGATTCTTCCCATCTATACGATAATAAACCTGCGTTTTTTAAACGTGTTAATAACGGGTATATGGTTCCTTCAACCACAATCATCTCTGCTGCTTTTAACGTTTCAAGTATTTCAGATGTATATGCATCTCCTTTTTGTAATATTGATAAGATGCAATATTCTAAAACACCTTTACGCATCTGTGCTTTTGTGTTTTCTATTTTCATTGACAGTGGTTTATTATTTAATAAATTTAATAGTAAAAGGGTAGTGGTAGTTTTCTCCCTTATTAGCTTTTAAGGCTGCAATAATTATTAAAGCTATTTTAATTAATACCAGTATACCTACTATTGAAGAAATGCCAAAAAATGTAGTAACATCCCCATCAAGGTTAAAATGATATTCAAAATTTGAATAACCAAAATCTACAGAATCAAAATTTCTGAAAGCCTTAAATAAATTTCCGAATATTAGTGTAAAAAAGGAAGCGCTTACTATAAAAATATACAAGCTAAAACTAATATTAAAGTTTACCGCCTCTTTACCATGTGCATCTAAAAAGTCACTTTTATCTTTTTGTGTTTGCCAAAGTATTAATGGTGTAATAATACTTCCTAATGGAAAGAAATATCCTGCAAAAGATGAAATATGCATCAAAAAAGCGTTAGTGTGTTGTTGTTTATTATCCATTTTTAAATATATATAATACTATACTATGCAAATATATGTTTAAAAAAAGGTATTATGCAATACATAGTACTAAAATTTAACATATTTTAACATTTGTCATGTTCTTATTTGTCAATTAAAAATATGTACATTGCAAGTAAATACAACGCTTTATGAAGTTTACACCCTTTAAAATAAATTCTTTTTTACTTTTCAAATTACCATCTGCATTCATTGTTGGGGCAAGAGTTAAACATATATCAGATAAAGAATCTATTGTTAAAATTAAACACAGATGGATTAATCAAAATCCATTTAAAAGTATGTTTTGGGCAGTTCAAGGAATGTCTGCAGAGTTATCTACGGGTATATTAGTAATGCAATCAATTCATAATTCAGGAAAAAAAATATCTATGTTGGTTACTAATATGGATGCAACTTTTTCAAAAAAAGCAACGGGAAAAATAACATTTACTTGTAAACAAGGCGAAGAAATAAACTCTGTAATAGAAAAGGCAATTAAAACAAAAGAAGGGCAAACTTTGGTATTAACTTCTGAAGGAGTTAATACTGACGGTGTAGTTGTTTCAAAATTTAATTTCGAATGGAGTTTGAAGCTAAAACAGTAACAAAACCAATTAAAACGCGTCTAACAAATAAAAACTAATTATTATGAATGCACATGAAATCGATTACCGTATTTATGGTGAAGAAATGCAATATGTAGAAATAGAGCTAGACCCTCAAGAAGGTGTTGTTGCTGAAAGTGGAAGTTTTATGATGATGGATAGTGATGTAGGAATGAATACTATTTTTGGAGATGGTTCTAATCAAGAAAAAGGAGTTTTAGGAAAACTATTTTCTGCTGGAAAACGATTGTTAACAGGAGAAAGTTTGTTTATGACTGTTTTTACAAATCAAGGCTACGGCAAAAAGAATGTTTCTTTTGCTTCTCCTTATCCAGGAAAAATCATACCAATTGATTTATCTGAATTTGGAGGAAAGTTTATTTGTCAAAAAGATGCTTTTTTGTGTGCTGCCAAAGGGGTATCAATTGGTGTTGAGTTTTCTAGAAAACTAGGAAGAGGTCTTTTTGGTGGAGAAGGTTTTATAATGCAAAAAATGGAAGGAGACGGAATGGGTTTTATTCATGCTGGTGGAACTATGGCAAAAAAGGTTTTAAAACCAGGTGAGGTGTTAAAAGTTGATACTGGTTGTATAGTTGGTTTTACACAAGATGTAGATTATGATATTGAATTTGTAGGTGGCATAAAAAATACAATATTTGGAGGTGAAGGATTGTTTTTTGCTACTTTAAAAGGTCCTGGAATTGTATATATACAATCATTACCATTTAGTAGATTAGCTGGAAGAGTTTTAGCTATGGCTCCACAAACAGGAAGAGGAGATAGAGGGGAAGGAAGTATTTTGGGAGGTATTGGGGATCTTTTAGATGGTGATAATAGATTTTAATTAAAGAATGAGTCGTCCTAAAATAGGTTGACAGTTTTAAAAAATATATTTAAACCAGAGAAGCTAGCTTCTCTGGTTTTTTGTTATGTATAAAATTAGGTGTTTTCATTTTCAAACTCAAATGTGGTCTTAAATTATTATAAATATTTATGGATTGCTCAATGAGTTTTTTTAATTCCT